>JAZRKZ010000079.1:0-2850 GCA_045646565.1 Lachnospiraceae bacterium | reverse complement strand
GCGAGCGTGGGCGGCGGAATCCCGCTGATCCGCCCGATCAACGCGTCTCTCACGCAGGAGAACATTACCGCAATTTCCGGTATACTCAACGGAACGACCAACTATATACTCACACGCATGGAAAAAGCCGGTCTCAGCTTTGAGAACGCTCTGCGGGAGGCGCAGGAAAAAGGCTATGCTGAGAGAAATCCCGAGGCTGACGTGGAAGGCCATGACGCCTGCAGAAAGATCGCGATCCTCTCTTCACTGATCTGCGGCAGGACGGTCCGATATGAAGATATTCCCTGCGAAGGCATTTCAAGGATCACAAACGCGGATTTCGGCTATGCCCGCGCGATGAACATGGCGATCAAGCTCCTCGGCATCAGCCGGAGGAACGCGGACGGGAGCATGAGCGTCAGGACAGCTCCTTTCCTTGTCCGCGACGACCATCCGCTCCACAGTGTGCAGGACGTTTTTAACGGCGTGTACCTGCACGGAAATATGGTGGATAATATTATGTTCTACGGGCGCGGCGCCGGAAAGTTCCCGACAGCGAGCGCTGTTGTCTCCGATGTCATGGAGTGCGTGAAGAATATTGGAAGAACGGTCAGGTTCATCTGGGACGACGAAGTCATGGCGCTGTCGGATCCCGAAGCCGACTCCTATCGGTATTTTGTCCGGATCGATATTAAGGAAGCGGATAAGGCGGAAGAGCTGTTCGGGCAGCTTACAGTGATCCGCCATGAAGGAGCGCCGGAAGGGGAAACCGCATTTGTCACTCCCCTTATGAACGAGAAAGAATTTAAGGCGGCTGAGGACTCTCTGAGCTCCGTTAAGCAGTGCATACGCCTTTTGCATGATTAAGTAAGACAGATTGGAACAGGAAATGAAAAAAGTAGTTAAATTCGGCGGAAGTTCCCTGGCGGACTCCGCGCAGTTCAAAAAGGTCGGCGGGATCATCATGAAGGATGCGTCCAGGGTATATGTCATCCCGTCCGCGCCCGGAAAGAGGTTCAGCGGTGATACAAAGGTCACGGACCTTCTCTACATGATGTACTCCAAGGCTTCCAAGGACGAGGATTTCGGAGAGGAGCTGGAGCAGATCAGGGATCGCTATAACGAGATCATCGAGGGACTGGGACTTACGGGATTCAGCCTGGAAGGAGAATTCGCCCAGATAGAGAGAAGAATGCAGCAGAGCCCTGACAGCAACTATGCGGCATCCCGCGGCGAGTACCTGAACGGGCGCATCATGGCGCGCTATCTCGGCTACAGCTTCATCGACGCCAAGGACGTGATCTTTTTTGACGAGCACGGCAATCTTGACGCGCAGCATACCAACGAAGTCCTTTCCAAAGCGCTCGCGGAACACCCCAAAGCGGTCATCCCGGGCTTTTACGGAAAGGGTGCCGACGGACACGTCAAGACTTTTTCCAGAGGAGGAAGCGATGTGACCGGCTCCATCGTGGCGAGGGCATGCAAGGCGGATGTCTATGAGAACTGGACAGATGTCTCCGGATTTATGGTGGCGGACCCCCGCATCATAAACTCTCCCGTGGGGATCGAGACGATCACATACAGGGAACTGAGAGAGCTCTCTTACATGGGCGCGTCCGTACTGCACGAAGACGCTATTTTCCCCGTAAGGCATGAGGGGATCCCGATCAATATCAAGAACACGAACCGGCCTGACGACGACGGAACATGGATCGTCGAGAGCACGTGCCAGAAGACCGGCTACGTGATCACGGGAATCGCGGGCAAGAAGGGATTCTGTACCGTTACGATCAACAAGGCCCTGATGAACTCGGAAGTCGGCTTCGGCCGCAAGGTGCTGCAGGCTTTTGAAGAGAACGGCATTTCCTTCGAACATATGCCTTCCGGCATTGACACGATGACGATCGTCGTTCATGAAGACGAATTCAAGCACAAGGAGCAGCGCGTCGTCTCCGCCATCCACAGGCTGGCAGAGCCTGACAATATCGAGATCGAGTCTGACCTGGCTCTGATCGCGGTCGTCGGCAGGGGAATGAAGTCGCAGAGGGGAACTGCAGGCAGGATCTTCTCGGCGCTCGCGCACGCGCAGGTCAATGTCCGTATGATCGACCAGGGTTCGAGCGAGCTCAACATCATCATCGGCGTAGACAACACCGATTTTGAGACGGCAGTCCGCGCCATTTATGATATATTCGTGAAAACAAGGTTCTGATTCTTTATTATTCTGTGCCTTTTTCATCCTTGATTTATAGATTGTTCTGATATAATATGTTTAGAAACAATCGGAAGAATCGTGGAGAGGGACCAAGGATGGAAACTGGCTGCCTGGAAATTGTTGTCAACAAAAAAACAAGCACACTGGTCAAGGTCATGCGTATCATCGCGATCGTCCTTACAGTGTGTTTTTGTTTATTCTTTTTTTTCACCATGAATTTTCTGCTGCTGATCCCTGTGATCGGCTGCGGCGTCGTATGCTATTTCCTGTGGCTCGAGAGTGTGGTGGACTATGAGTACGATTACGTTGACAAGGAACTCCGCGTCGCGAAGATCCAGCAGAAACAGCGCAGGAAAGAGCTCGCGGTCTACGACCTTACGAAAATGGAGATACTAGCTCCCGCGGATTCCTATCAGCTCAACAGCTATAAGAACAGAGACCTCAAAGTGACCGATTACAGTTCCGGGCGGGAGGAAGACAAGGCGGACCGCTGCGTGCTCATCCTTTCCGACAATACAGAGCTCATTTTGGACCTTGTCGGCGATTACGGGCAGGAGCTTCTGGATATCCTCAGGATCTACAGTCCGCGGAAAGTATTCAGGAACTGATATTAAAAAAGATCATAGTTAGAACTGAGTTTTTAAACCGGACCCTTA
>JAZRKZ010000078.1:0-3277 GCA_045646565.1 Lachnospiraceae bacterium | reverse complement strand
AGGCTTCTAACGGCAACCCCATATATACTTGTCAATGTGCTAAGAGTGCCTTTGGTGAGCAACACACCTAACGGTTTTCTCTTGTACAATGTTGCTGTTATTAATTATAGCACGTATGTTCTGTCAAAGCAACCAAAGGGGGCTCCTCCCACTGCCAAATGGCAGTGGGTTTCCGCCCACAACATGCGAAGGGAGTTTATTTATGAAAAAATGCTGCTACCCTGCCGATTTACGGGAGAGATCCGTCATCACGCAAATCTCAGAACATTCCAGCTGAAGGCCGGCACACATATCCGGGCCATGCCCTTCTCTACCTGGCCTCCGGGTCCCATGGCCGGCGCAACGTTCTCAGGATCGTCCTCGGTATTGACTGCCTTCACATCACTGTGATGCAGCAGGATATGCTCCTTAAACTTCAGATCTCCGAATGCCCTCAGATCAATATCGAGTATAAAGTCCTCTGTCTGATCACGGTTAACACAGAACACCGTCACAGAGCCGTCATCGGAAAGGGTCGCCGCCGCATCGATGTAAGGCACCTGATCGTAATCGGAGCAGCTGTAGACCGGTGAGTTCACCAGAGCCATGAGCGAAGTTCCCCGACCATATTTCGATGCGTGCAGGAAAGGCCAGTATATTGTCTGTGCCCAGCATCCCCCGCCGTTTCGGGTCATGATCGGCGCGATGACATTCACCAGCTGGGCCAGGCACGCGATTTTCACACGGTCGGCGTTTCGGAGGAACGTGATCAGTATACTGCCCGCCAGCAGCGCATCCTCAAAGTTGTAGACATCCTCGAGGAGCGGCAGCGCCGGTCCCCACTTTTTCCGCTTCCAGATCTCCTTGTCCTGCTCATTCGAGTGATACCAGACATTCCACTCGTCGAAAGAAAGATTGATCTTCTTTTTAGAGTGTTTCTTTCCTTTGACCGCGTCGCAGATCGAGACAACCGTTTTGATAAAATCGTCCAGATCCATGCTTCGCGCCAGAAAGCCTGCTGTGTCATTCGTGGGATTTCCATAGTAGCGGTGCAGGGACACATAGTCGATGTTCTCATAGCATTCATTCAGCATGGTCAGCTCCCAGTCCCCGAACGTTGGCATTTCGGAGCTGGAAGAGCCGCAGGCCACCAGCTCAATGGACGGATCCACCCACTTCATCATCTTGGCGGATTCGTTGGCGATCCTGCCATACTCATAGGCGGTCTTGTGCCCCATCTGCCAGGGACCGTCCATCTCGTTGCCCAGACACCACAGCCTGATATTCAGCGGATCCTTCGCGCCGTTTGCAATTCGCATGTCGCTGAACCTGCTTCCGCCCGGATGATTGGCATACTCGACGATATCCCGGGCGTTCTCCGGGCCGCGGGTTCCCAGGTTCACGGCATACATGATCTCCGTGTCCGCTTTTTTCGCCCAGTCTGCAAATTCATGCAGACCGACCTCATTGGATTCCGTAGTGAACCATGCCAGATCCAGCCGTTTGGGACGGCTTAGTCCCACACTGTCCTCCCAGTTAAAACCGGAGACAAAATTTCCTCCGGGATAACGAACGACCGGAACGCCGAGCTTCTTCACCATATCCAGCACGTCCCGGCGAAACCCCTGTTCATCCGCCAGCGGATGCCCCGGCTCATAGATGCCGCCATACACAGCCCGGCCAAGATGCTCGATAAAGGAGCCGTAGATACGGGGATCGATTCTTCCGATGATATAATCCTTATCCAGTGTTATTTTTGCGTTCTTCATTACCTTCTCCTTATCATTCCTGCCACTTCGTCAGCTTTCTTTCCTGCCGGCCACGCCGCGCATGCGTGAGGTCTTAGTTCTGCGAAAAACTCGCTGCAGGCATCCCTTTCAGGCTATTTCCGTACGAACTCAAGTTTTACAGCAATAATATCATAATCACTGATATCCATAGAAGCCGCGACCGGAGAATTGTATCAGTTCTTTTACTCCAGTATTTAAGGATTACAGAGGACCCGCCAAAAAAGCGGGTCCCCATCTGTTTTACCTTATTCATCTTAATCATCCCCATCGGGATTCGCCATGATCATGCTCTTCTCTTTTGTCTGCTTCGGACGGTCATGGTCATAATAACGGACAGGGAAACAGCCATGATAAGAAGCCAGAACCCGACGGGCGTCGTATCCGCCGTATCCGCAGCCTTCGCCCTCTTCACAGTTGACGAAGAGATCACTGTGGTATAGGTATTCGCCGCTTTTTCCCGGACCTCCTGCGTCTCTGTGTGTTGAGGAGCTGACATGCTATACGATTGAAAAGGGATTCGGGGACGGCAAAAAGCATTCAATTGATGCCAGAGTTTCCATAAAAGACCATACATGGACGATAAGCCTGCGAGATGACTGTAAGCCAATGAATCCGCAGGATCAGCTTCAGATCTTTAAGCCGGAAGAAGAACCGGACAACATGGGGCTGCAGATCGTATACGGATGTATCAATGATATATCCTACAACAACACCATGAAGATGAATCACCTTGTACTCAGTCTGACATTTGATGACGCTGCCGGCTAAAGAAGGATCAGGTGACCGTTCAGTCCGTTAAGCAGAAAAAGAGCCATGCATTTGGCAGCCTGTAAAGCTGCCTTATGCATGGCTCTTCTATCGTTGCTATAAGATGGAATAGTTTGCCTTATTCAGGCCATTGGATACCTGTTTCCTGTACTTTTCGTTTGAAACAATGAAAGGACCGCTCTCTTCCCCTATTACCAGGCAGTGAGCTCCAGATAGAGATCCTTATACTGTTTCGCAGAGTTATCCCAGGAAACATTCTTGGCCATATCGCGGTGGACCATCTCATCCCAGTTGTAACGGTTCTCAAAGTACAATGTCTTTGCCCGGTTGATTGCATCATAGAGAAGCCCCGTCTCATATCTGTCAAATGTAAAGCCGTTGCCGCAGTCAGCATACATATTGTAAGGCTCTACAGTATCCTTAAGGCCGCCGGTCTCTCTGACAATCGGAACTGTTCCGTAGTGCATAGCGATGAGCTGTGTCAGTCCGCAGGGTTCAAACTGCGAAGGAACGAGCAGTGCATCGACGCCGGCATAAATACGATGGCTTCTTGCCTCATCGTACTGGATGCACGCGGCAAGCTGTCCCTTGTACTCATTCTCGTAGTACCGGAACGAATTCTCATATTCGGGATCTCCGGTGCCGAGGATCACGACCTGGGTGAACTGATCCATGATCTGCGGGATGCAGGCATTTACAAGGTCGAGACCTTTCTGGTTCGTCAGTCTCGAAATGAGTCC
>JAZRKZ010000077.1:0-2292 GCA_045646565.1 Lachnospiraceae bacterium | reverse complement strand
AATGCAATAATCTTTTTCATTTTTGTTTACCTCTCTGTTTATTTGGGTAATTCAACATTTTAACCGCGAAAAACAGAAAGAACATATCGCCCTGTGATAATTTTTACTAACACAAAACGACTAGTTTTTGCGCCGAATCACCACCAACATACAGCCGATTTTTGGGGTTAGGATGTTGCTGGGCATCGATCACAGCTACTACTACGAAGGCTACACTACATTTAAAACGGAAGAACTATAAGAACAGCGCCCATCGATCTCTGACCGATGGGCGCTGCTACTATGCACGGCTTATGTGTCTGAAGTGTCGTTGCCCGGTTCAGCATCATCGGCAGGCTCTGCAGGCTCATCCGGCTTGGCAGGGTCAATGCTGGGGCGGAAATTCATATTGACGAACTCATCAAAACTCGGAAGTGTCTTGGCTGTTTCGGCATCAGTTGCCATGCTGTCCAGTTTGCGCAGCAGAGCCACCCTACGGGCACGTCTCATTGCCTCTGCACGCAGCTCATCGGAGTCCTCATCGCACGCCTTTACTGCGGTTGCAGGATCCACGCCGCCGTACAGTACGCCGAGGATGCCGGGAGCATAGCGGCGGAGCATCGCCGCAGGGATAGAAATGCCTTCGCGGATCTGTTCTCGAGAGGGAACGTGACCGTCACAGGGGATATAACACTTGTAACGCAGCTCGCCGTCATTGAAATCAAACTCAAAGTAGCCGTGTTTCAGCCCAAAGTTGGCGCGGCACACGAATTCCGCCATTTTTGCCATCAGCTCTGCGTCACTTATGTCTGCGCGCACCGGACAGACTGCCATCGTGGTGAAGCTGTCTTCTCCTACGCGGATGATAATATTGGTGGAGAGCTGACAGGCCAGCTGGGCATTGAAACCGAATGTGCCCAGCGTCTCATCAAAAGAAACCATATGCAGGTCGTGTTCCTTGAGGCTGGTCTTGATGGCCTCTGCGATCTCATAGGAGTACTTTCTCATATCTGTTACTTCCTTTCGTTATACGTGATGTGTGTGGTGGGAGTGGTTTTGCGCCTCAGGCAAAGAATCCAATCATACGGCGCGGTTTTTCGGGTGGCTCGTGCGTGATTTCAAAGCAGGCTTCGTCCAGAGAAAAGAGCATGCTGTCGGTGTATCGGGTGTGATCCATCAGGTCGTCCATCTGTTTTTCCATGACCCCCAGACGAAGTCCCTTAGTGCGGACAGCCGCTTCCACGATGTTGCGGGCATAGCGTCCATTGCCGAAATCTTTTTGTTTTCTGGCGGCATCATAGATACCGGACAGCTTATTCGCGGCAGATTCCGTGATCTCATACCCCTGCTCCCCCGCAATGAGACACGAGATGGCAATCAACTCCTCTGTGGTGTAATCGCTGAAGGCTACGGTATAGGGGATTCGGGAGCGAAGTCCAGGATTGGAGGAGAGAAATTCCTCCATTTTGTCGGGATATCCCGCAAAGATCACCACCGTCTCCGGATGGTTTTCCATACATACGATGAGTTCATTGATAGCCTCGATGCCAAAATTATTCTTTCCGGCGGGGTCGCTGTCGCAGAGAGTGTACGCCTCGTCGATAAAAATCACGCCGTCGGCGTTGTGATCAAAGAGCTTGCGCACATTCTGCGCAGTGGATCCCACATACTTGTCCACAATCTTGCTGCGACTAAGTTCCGCAAAGCGGTCGGTTTTCGTGATCCCCTCCCGGGCAAGCGCCTTGGCATACAGGCGGGCGCAGGTGGTTTTCGCGCTGCCGGGATTTCC
This sequence comes from Lachnospiraceae bacterium, assembly GCA_045646565.1. Taxonomy (GTDB): domain Bacteria; phylum Bacillota; class Clostridia; order Lachnospirales; family Lachnospiraceae; genus Chordicoccus. The sequence continues at coordinate 524 of JAZRKZ010000077.1, read as the reverse complement.
GGTGAACACTGCGTGGTAGTATGCGGGAGCACTGTTGCGGCCTCGCGCGGCCGCCAGCTTTCTCATTCGGAAATCGGCAATCATGGCGGTCAGCTGCTGCTTTGCGTCTTTGCAGCCGATCATACTCATCAGATCCCGGTAAGGATCGTCCTCCGTCTTTTCCTGCTTCAAGGCCGCACTTGGTTTCTTGTCGGCCACTGTGCTCGTCACTTCCGGCCGCAGGATTGATACGGGTTTCTCGTGGCCGGAAGTGTCAGTCTCAATTGTTAGCGTCTTTGTCGGGGCATTCCCGTTAACCACCGCTATCATCCTTTCAATCTGCTTATCATCCAGCTTTGGGATAAGAAACTGAAGATATCGCTGCTTTTGAGTCAGAGGTCGGTTCTCGCTCATGGTTCTCCCTCCTGTTCTGTATCCATTTATCGAGGTGCGTTTCGCCCGATCTTGATTGTATTATACTGAGGTTAGGGAGTGAAATGGTCGCATGATAAGCGACATTTTCGCGGTCAAAAAATCGCTATTTG
>JAZRKZ010000076.1:0-4748 GCA_045646565.1 Lachnospiraceae bacterium | reverse complement strand
TTCTGTGACGAGGAAGTCTGCGACGCTGCATTTGCAGAACGGACAGGGGCTGAAAGCGAAGGTAGTGGCTGACTTCTCGAGCGAAACAATCAATTTTTCCGGAGTCACCTACAGAAACTGCAGGAAGAAGTATTATTGATCAGAAATCATGTCTATAGGAAGGAGCTGTAAAGTTCCTCAAGGGAGCAGTGAAGTATAGTTTCTGCAAAGGAGCAGTGAAACATAGTTCCTGCAAGGGAGCAGTGAAATATAGTTTCTGCAAAGGAGCAGTGAAATAACAAGTCCCCCCAAAAGATAGCAAGAAGGACCAAGGGTGATTATGAGCCCTGGTCCTTTTTTCTTTTACTATGTTTTTTTGAACTCCCTATGTCAGGGGCACGGAGAGGAAATTTGAGCTGCCGGCGAGCGTTTAAGTGAGCATTGGTCAGAGCCGGGCAGTCGAATTTGAGGAATTTACAGCAAATCAGGTGCTAAAATTCCTGAATTCTGCGTCGGAAAGCAGTCATAAATCGCAGAAAGTAGTAAATGGCGTGCTGATAGCAGGTAAAAAAGCTTGTTTTCGGCAGTCTGATTTTTAGAAAAGCGCGGTTAGTAACCGACAACTTGCTCAACGGATCACGTAGTCAAAGAGTTCCAGGCGGGACGCGCCCATCTCCTGCAGGATCCCGGCGCTCGATTGCCGGTCCTCCGCCGTGTTGAAACCGGGGATTAACGGAACACGGACAAGAATGCTTTCCGGATCGCGGGACGAAAGGAGAAAACACAGATTTTCCCTCATGAGCCGGACGTCTCCGTCGGTATAGCGCCGGTAAATTTCCGGGTCGAGATCCTTACAGTCCACGATATATTCATCGACTGCATCCAGAGACAAAAGAAGTTGTTCCCGGGGTACTGCCAGGCTGGTCTCGACAGCGATCCGCCACTCTCCGGGGCACACTTCCCGGAAATGTTCGATAAAAGCGGCGTGCAGAAGAGACTCGCCGCCGCCGAAAGTCACGCCTCCGCCGGTCGCGCGAAAGTACAGGTCGTCGATCCGTACCCTCTCATACAGATCTTCCGCCGTCACGAGTTCGGAAGACGCTTCTTTAAGAAGCTTTTTGTTAAGACAGTAGCGGCAGCTAAGCGGACAGCCGGCGCCTGCGACGAGTGTTGTCACGCCGACGCCGTCTGTCCCCATCCGAAGCCGCGCGATACTAAGGAGCGGGAAACGTAGTTCTTCCATAGGAATGTTCTCCCAAAAATGATACCCTGCTTTTTATGGCAGGGTAGGTGAGTGTGACGAGAAAACTGTCAACGATTATATCTTGGTCACGGATTTACAGCGGTGGATGTACTTGTCGGTTCCGGCCATGCGACGTCGCCTGTGAGTGTGCTGACATCTACCGAAGATGTATCGGAAGGGCTTTCGTCTTTAGGCGTTTCGGTATTGCCTGAGTCGTCCGGCCATGCAACTTCACCTGAAAGCTCGACAACTTCCGGCACAGAAGATGACTCGTATGTATCGATTTCACCGGCCAGTTGGTTTGTGTACGACTCGGGATCAGGCTTGACCTGCGGGGTGCAGGCTGCAGATGTCAGCGCAATTCCAACGCACAGCGCGGCAACGCTCACGCGCTTGCCGAGGGCCGTACGTCTGGCCAGTTCTTCTTCCAGATACCTGAGCTCGCTCTCGCAGCGCGGGCAGGTACCGGTGCATTCTCCCTGAAAGCTGCATTCGCGGGTCACAAAAGGAATATCATTTTCATCGGCGATTCGCTGGCGGATCTCTTTTAAGATTTTACATTTCTGCTTTCCTCTCATAATCATACTCCTCCTTTACATTTATTTTACTATAACGCGTGGGGAAAGTCCATATGATCCCACACTGCGCCGAAGGAGGGAGCCGCAGCGAGGTAACCGTTCAGACGGGCATGAGCGACGATTCAGAACCCGGCGAAAACCTGCCGACAACTCAATTGCCGGCAGGTTATTTTAGCCTTCGATATTTATGCGCGGGGAGCGGTTTATTCTTCATCGCGCAATACTCGTGACGCAAGTCTAGATACGCGCGCAAGATGACACTCGTCTTCATCGTGAGTACAATATCACGAAGAAGAATAAATGCCTCCGGCGGATCGCAGACGTGCGCAGTGGAAACCGCCCTCGCGCTGCGCACGTCGCGGCAAGAACGCCGAGGCGTTCTTGAATTTATTTACTTCCCCGCCCGTTTTTTATACCCCTGAGAGAAAACAAATCAAGTATTATACATATTCAGCAGGCACCTCGATCACCATATCACTGATGGGGAACGTTGCGCACGGATGGATATAGTTGTTCGTTCGGTCCGCATAGCGGCGGTACTCGTTTTCCGCCGGTGCGGAGTACTCACCCGAGAGAACCTTCGAGCGGCACCAGCCGCACTCGCCGCTCCGGCATCTTGACGGAGCGACGGTGCCTGCGCGCTCGACCGCCACGAGGATCGGTTCGGCGGCGGAGGCCGGAACGGTGTACTCGGCCGCGCCCTGGCGAACGGTGAGTGTGAATGTCCTGCCGGCCGCTTCCTGCGGGAAGTCCGGATTTTTGGTGATATCCTTTGTGACGCCCATGAGTTCACGGCGGACCAGCTTTCTCGGCAGTTCCAGCTTCGGCAGCTCCGTTTCCAGGAACCGGTACATAGCTTCGGGACCGCAGATGAAAATGCTGTACTCCTCCGGCGCATAGCGGCGAATGAGGTCGGCTGTGATAAATCCTTCCTCGAATCCCTCTGCGGCTTCGTCGGAGAGAACATGCACGACTTTGATCTTGTCGCATGCGGCTGCCAGCGCGTCGAGTTCTTCTTTGAAAAGGATCTGGTCTTTCGTGCGGCTGCCGAACAGGATAGTGAGATTGAAATCTTCGGTGCCTTCCGCTATCGCCTTGGCCATGGACAGGAACGGCGTGATGCCGCTGCCGCCGGCAAGCGCGATGACATTCGGCGCGTCGCGGAGCTCCTCATAATAGAAGTTGCCCTGCGGTCCGGATACGGTAAATTCGTCGCCGACGGCTGCGGATATCAGAAGATGATCCGCGGCGAAGCCGCCCGGGTTGGCCTTGACGGTAATGGCGACGGTCCCTGCGAGAGCCTCCTTCGGCGAGGAGCAGATCGAATACGGTCTTGAGATAAAGCTTTCTCCGATCTTCAGCTTGAGGGAGAGGTACTGGCCCGCGCGGAACCAGGCGAGCGGTGCGCCGTCTGCTGCCTTAAATACATAGGTCTTTGATTCAGCCTGCGGATGATTGATGATCTCCGATATGACAAGCTTCTGACAGTCGGGATGCAGGAGCTTTGCCTTGGTGTTAATCTTGAAGTCGGCGGTGATTTCATTTGCAGGAGCTGCCTCGATATACTTTTCCCTGACCTTGGACATGTTCTTGAATTTCAGCATGTCAAGCGGGCCGATTAATCCGACTTTTACGTTTACTGCCATAAGCTTAACCTCCTTCCTCGCGAAGATCTTTGAGTGCCAGTCTTGCCATCAGTCTGCCGCAGAGGTAGGCGGAACTGTAGCCGTCGCCCCTCGGCCCTGCCGCGCCGATCGGACGGAGACCCTTGATCGGATAATCTGTTCCCAGCATCATCATACGGGCCATCATGCCGTCCCAGTCGGCGGTCTCATAGCCGTAGACCGCTCCTTCAGGTACGCCGAGGTATCTTGCAAATGTCCACGGCGTCGCCACACAAATCTCCTCAATATAGGGAGCGATGTCGATGCCTGTTGTCTTTTTCAGCTGGCGGATGAACTTTTTGGCGTACATGTTCTTATAGTCGACATATTTCTCGGTCTTCAGCCGGCTCCATTCGTCGTGGCCTCCCATGGAAGTAAAGAAGCCGACGCATGTTCCTTCCGGTGAGGCGTGCGGATTGACGATATTGCTGCAGAGGAAGATGGAGAAGTCGTTGGTCTTGTAGCCGCCGAGCAGGTTCCTGTACTCGACAGAGGAATCCGACGTGCCGGCCATGAAGATGCAGTAGTCTCTGATGCCGAGTTCTTCAGCGGTCTTGTTAAGACCGACATAGACGGTGAACATGCGGGCGCTGTAGTTGTGGTTTCTTGCGGTGGACAGCTTTTTTTCGCGCTCGGGGATAAGTTCCCTGGGCATCATTTTGGCGTAGATGATGTCGGGGTTGATATTTGCAAGCACATAGTCACAGTCTACCGTGCCGGAAGTCGTGCGGACGCCGCACAGGCGGTCTCCGTTGAACAGGAATTCCTCCGCCATTTGCGCAGTGAAAAGCCGCGGAAAGACCGGCGTTGCCTGCGCCAACTACGACAATGTCATACTTTGTATTCATTCGGGTATCACCTCCAATATCGCGGTCAATGCGACTTGATGAGTAAACGGCAAAGCGGCTCTGAAAAAGCTGTTTTATTAGTGTTATTATTGCGCTGTTGACTGAAATTTACAAGTAAGTGTTTATAATATTTGCAATTTATAACTATTCCTGACGAAAACATAGAAAAATATTGTGGAGCAAGATCAGCCTGAACTGTTTTCCGTGCGCTAATAAAAGCATGCTATTCATAAAAGCTGAGATTGACAACACAATAATATCTAACTATACTAAGAAAGTCTGAAATTTCCGATGTTTTGCAGGGATTATGCCAAAGCCAGAAGGCAGACCGGTGATCGGAGAGTGGACGGAGACGATGGTATCCCATCATTCAATCGAACGACGGTACCTGCCGAAGGATCAGGCAGTGACCGTACTATAGGAGGTTTTATTATGA
>JAZRKZ010000075.1:0-2136 GCA_045646565.1 Lachnospiraceae bacterium | reverse complement strand
ATCCTCCGGAGCTTCCCGCAGACCTTTGACACGCTGACGCTGATCCTGAGCGAGGTGATCCGATGAGCACACAGCCAACGCAGACCTGCATGAGCGAGAAGCTGCAGGCGGCCTGCGAGACCGTGACGCCGGGCGCCGTCTTCCCGGACGTCTACACCGGTGCCCTGCTGAAGTACATCGTCTGGAACTATAGCGTCATCCCGGCCGTGTACGCGGAATCTGTGCCGCACGCTGCGCGCTACGCCGTCCAGGTTCATTATTACCTTCCGCACAAGGAAAACCCGCAGGCGGCCATTCTGACGCTGTCGCGGGCACTCTCGGACCGGGGCTTCACCTGGCCGACCGTGACCGACGCGACGGACTCGGACGGGCAGCACTGGGTCCTCGAGTGCGAATACGCGGACGGGGGCGGCTATTATGGCTTCGCTTGAGCTTGAAGGCTTCGACAGCCTGGAGGACGCCTTCCGGCGGATCAGCGAGATCCCGTTCGAGGTGACCGCGGAAGCGCTGGACGGCATGGCCGAGGTCGCCATGAAAAAGATCAAGTCCCAGGGCGAAAGCATGGGCGTCCGGGATCCTGACAGCGACGTGCACATCCTGGACAAGATCAAGGCGAACAAGGCCAAGCAGACGCAAAGCGGCGGCTATGAGAATATCACCTTCTCCGGCAGCCGCACCAGAGGACGCGGAAAACGGACACGGAATGCGGAGATCGCCTTCGTGAACGAGTACGGAAAGCGCGGACAGCGGGCCCGCCCGTTTATCGGGACCGCCATGACACAAAACGAAGACGCGATCCTGGCACCGGCGGAAAAGACCATCGGCGGCTGGATCGAGAAAACATTCACTCAGAATTAAGGAGGAAAAAGACATGCCTCAGTTCGGACTCAAAGGCATCAAGGCGGCGAAGTACGTCAACACGGCCGGGACGATTACCTACACCAACCCGACCGAAGTCGGCGACGCCATGACGGCCAACCTCGAGCTGCGTTTTGCCGAGGGCCGTCTCTACGCCGAGGACATGCTGGCCGAATACATGCGCAAAGCTGTCGGCGGCACCATCAGCATCGGCGTGAAGTACATCAAACAGACGGCGCAGCAGCTGCTCTTCGGCGTGCAGACCAAAAACCGCAGCGTCACCTATACCCCGACCGGAACCACTGTCACGGCCACCGCAACGGCGACCAGCGTCGTCACCGGCGGATCTGACCTCGGGCAGTACGTCGGTCTCGCGTTTTATTCTCCCGACATGGTCGACGGCGTGAAGAAATTCACCTGCGTGTTTGTGAAGAAGTGCCTCTTCGGGCCTCCCTCCATGAGCCTGCAGACCATGGGCGAGAATATCCAGTTCAACACCCCGACCACGTCCGGCGAGTTCCTGGCGGACGACAGCGCCGCGCAGGATCTCTTCGAGGTCGCCATCGTCGACGACGAAAACGCGGCGAAAGCCTGGATCACGGCGGTGCTTGCATGAGCAAAGCGCTGAGCCTTCAGCTGGAGACGCTGCCGATCGAGATCGACGGCAGCGTCTATCCCCTGCGCATGAACATGAGCGTCCTGGAAAAGCTCCAGAACGGCCCGGGAGAAGGCGAGATCGGGAAACTGTTCGAGATCCCGAGCTACCTCGTCGTCTTCCAGATGTTCGAGGCGATGATCGAGGACGCCTGCGAGTCGGATCCGACGCTGCCGGTGCCAGATCCGAAGCGGCTGCGGCGGATGTTCAGCCCGGCCCAGCTGGCGAAGGCGGGGATCTTCCAGATGTTCGTGCGCGCGATCAATCCGGATCTGCCGGACAAACCGGCAGAAGTGTCCGATCCGGACACCGAAGACGCGGCGCCCGATCAAACGGGAAACTGACAGACCGGGCAGGCCGATCCGACGCGATCGACTTCGCCCGGTATCTTTCGATCTGGATGTTTGAGTGCCGGCAGGACGAGAGAGCCTTCTGGCAAACCATGAACCCGGCACGGCTGCACGCGCTCTTCAGCGCGTACTTCCGGCCGAAACGGGCGGCAGCGCCCTCCCCTGAGAGACCGGAGGTGGTGCGGAGCCTCTCCGCCTATATGATGGGAGGAGGATAAGCATGTCCACAAGATCCGTCAAGGCACGCGTCGAGCTGGACGGTGAAAAAGAATA
>JAZRKZ010000074.1:0-2621 GCA_045646565.1 Lachnospiraceae bacterium | reverse complement strand
TTGGCTCACAGAACGACATGGCTACGATCCGACTTGATGCATTTGCCAGGGGAGACCGGTGCAGAGACGGGAGCTTGGTGTGTGAATGCATTTGCCTGAGAAGACCGGTGCTGAGGCGGATGCAGCGGCAAGATTGTATTAGCCAAGGAGTAACTATGATCATGATCGGTGTGACCGGAGGCATGGGAGCCGGAAAAAGCCGCGTGCTTGCCTACCTGGAAGAACGGTGGGGCGCGCACACACTCCGGCTTGACGACGTCAGCAGACAGATGCTCGACGTTGGCGGCCTCTGCTACGATGAAACGATTTGCATCTTCGGAGAGAGAATAGTGAAACCGGACGGAACGCTGGATCGTCCTTTGATCGCTGCGCTGATATTTGAAGATCCGACGCTCAGGGAGCGCCTGAACGCCTTGATTCACCCCGCCGTCAAGACCTATACCAGAAGGTTCGCGGAGGAGATGCGTCGGCAGGGAGCGGATTTGATTGTCATCGAGGCAGCGCTCCTCATTGAAGACGGATATGATGAAATATGCGACGAGCTCTGGTACATTTTCGCGGACGAGGAGACACGCCGGAAGCGCCTCAAAGAGAGCCGGGGCTATGGGGATGCGAGGATATCGGGGACATTTGCGAATCAGTTGTCCGACGCAGAGTTCCGGGCCCACGTTGACTTTGTCGTCGACAATAGCGGGGATTTCGAGGAGACGGCGCGTGCGATTGATAGGCGAGTCGAAGGTTTGATAGGCTGACAATAGTCTGGCTTTTGGGAAATGTCATTGATTGATAGGCATCTGATCAGAGTTGTCGGTGGCTAACCAAGGTGTTTTAAAAATCGACTGCTCAAATTAGCTGTTTTTCCTGCTTCTCGGCACGCTTTTTGCTCATTTTATCGATCTGACACTGCCGTTCGGTGAAAAAATCGCGATTTTGAGCAGGTGAATTTCTATGAAATCAAAAGAATCGACTGCCCCAAATTACGATGGCAGGTGATTTCTCTATTTTTTCCAGATTGACGTGTAGGCAAGAGCTGTGGCGGGCGCCATGGAAGGGATCCGATATCAGTCTTGTTTTCTTAAGACTTTAGTAGGCAAGAGCTGTGGCGGGCGCCATGGAGGGTAGTTGCCACTTGTCTTGTGACTCAAAGACCTAAAAGCCAACAATAGTAATTCGAGGAAACCGTCTGCATAGCAGACGTAACAATCAATAAATGGAGTTATAAATGAAATTTTGCAGCATCTCGAGCGGAAGCAGCGGCAACTGCATCTTCGCCGGCACATCCGGAACATCGATCCTTGTGGACGTCGGCATTTCCGGTATAAGAGTCGAACGCGGTCTCAATGAGATCGATATGACAACAAAAGATGTGGATGCGATCCTGGTCACGCACGAACACGCCGACCACATCAAAGGGCTGGGCGTTCTCGCCCGCAGATACGGGATCCCGATCTACTCGACCCAGGGAACGATCCGCGAGATCATGAATAATACTTCCGTCGGCAAGATCCCGGAAGGTCTGCTCAATGTCATCCGGGCGGACACGGAGTTCATGATCGGAGACATGACGATCAGGCCGTTCGCAATCTCGCACGACGCGGCGGAACCGGTCGGATTTCGGATGGAACACAACGGGAACAGCGCGGCGGTGGCGACGGACCTGGGCTGCTACGACGAATACACGGTGAAGACACTGACCGGCCTCGATGTTCTGCTGCTGGAATCGAACCACGATGTCCATATGCTCGAGGTGGGACGCTACCCGTATTATCTGAAGCGGAGGATTCTCAGTGAGCATGGTCATCTTTCAAATGAAACCGCCGGCCAACTCCTCAGCTCCCTCCTTCACGATAAAGTAAAGCATGTGTTCCTTGGACATTTGTCTCAGGAGAATAACTATGAAGCACTGGCTTACGAGACCGTGTGTCAGGAAGTAACTTTGGGAGACAACCCCTATACATCCGGGGATTTTAATATTTCAATAGCGCATCGCGACCGGATCTCCGAACCGGTCGTCTGGTAACGCGACGAGGAGGCATTCATGCAGAAGACAATCATCACAGTAGTTGGGAAGGATAACATTGGAATTATTGGCAGGGTCGGAACATATCTTGCTGACAACAATATCAACATCCTTGATATTTCCCAGACGATCATAGACGGATTCTTCAATATGATGATGATCACAAATACGGAACCGTGCCCCAAGAACCTGGCAGTGATCCGCGAAGAGCTGCAGCAAATCGGCCTTGAACTCGGTGTGAATATCCATATACAGCACGAAGATATCTTTGAAAAGATGCACCGAATCTGAGCATTGGACTCAGCGATATCTTTGAAAGAATGCACCGGATCTGAGCTTTGGGCTCAGCGATATCTTTGAAAGAATGCACCGGATCTGAGGAGAGCTTGGTATAAGTCGGAGGATGTATGATAACCAGACTTGAGGTAAACGAGACAAACAAAATGATACTGCAGGAGAATCTGGATGTCCGCACGATCACGCTGGGCATCTCTCTCCTTGACTGCATAAGCGGCGATCTTGAGACGCTGAAGTACAATATCCGTAATAAGATCTATTCAAAGGCCGTTCGGCTTGTAAAGACCGGCCGCGAGATCGAAGA
>JAZRKZ010000073.1:0-3126 GCA_045646565.1 Lachnospiraceae bacterium | reverse complement strand
CTCCGACTTTACTATAGCCCATCCATGCTGCAGGGCGGCGACATCGTCATCGTTGAGTACAAAGGAACAGGAGGGCACATATTCTTCATCGTTGAAGAGAATGGTAAATTATACATCTCCGAAGCACAATGGCATGGGAAGACATACCCGCATGTATCGAAGGAACTGAAGACCATGCGAAAATCCTCCTATGAGATGCTCAGGGTATACCGGGCAAGGGGGTGATCGGCATGTTAGAGAACATCCTGCTTGCAGTGCTGGGAGGCGGAAACATAGTGTTATTCGTTAAGTTCCTTGTTGAGAGGCATGACCGGAAAAAGGAACGCGAAGAAGACGACAAAATGAGCAGCATAGAGGATAGACTCGGCAAACTGGAGAAAGACGGGATCCGGACGCAGCTGCTCCTAATGATCCTGATGAAGCCAGAGGAGCAGACGGAGATCCTAAAGATTGCGGAGTATTATTTTGCCAAGCTGAAAGCGAACTGGTACATGACCGGGATCTTTAAGAAGTGGGCAGACGAGCATGGCCTGGAACCGGAATGGTTTGACAACGATGGATAAAATAACAACATAAACATAAGACCTCGCGAGAGGTACTAAGACCTCCTTCTTATATGCTGGAGCCCCGGAGAAATCCGGGGCATTTTTTATTGGAGCTTTTTCCACACTTTTTTCCACACCATACAGGCCCATACAGGCCCATACAGGTCTTTTGAAAAGAAAGGAAATAAAAGACGAGACCCGCAGAAACGCAGTGGTTTCAACGGGTCACACTGGTACACCATCAGGGGTTCGAACCCTGGACACCCTGATTAAGAGTCAGCATGAAACGCTGGCTTTTCAACAGTTTACACAGTTTTTTCCACAGGGCTTCCATGGCCATTGATCAGATCACGCGCCATTTCCAGCGCTTCGCCGGAGGCGTGGGTGTAGATCTTCGATGTGACGGAGATGTCGGAATGGCCCATGAGCCGTGAAGCAATGTTGATCGGGACACCGGCCTTCTCCAGATTGGTACAGTAAGTATGCCGCAGATCATACATGCGCATCGGCGGACGTGCTACGTGAAGCGGGGCGCTGTTCGAACCCAGCTGCGCGTCGAGACCGTTCTGCACACGGTCCCACATCTTCCGCAGGGATGATTTTGTGTGGTAGCCGCCGCGCTGTTTCGGGCAAACGAGTGCCAGCGGATCGCCGGCACGCTCCCGGAGCAGATGCAGGAGCTCGTCCGGGATCGGAATCTGCCGATTCCCGGAGTCGGTCTTCGGGAGAGCGATGAAGCCATCCTTTTTCATGGCCTTGCTCACATTCAGAATCCCGGCATCGAGATCCACATCACGCCAGGTAAGCGCAACGACTTCGCCGGGCCGGCATCCGCACTGAAGGATGATCCGGAGGAACAGTTCATCCGGGGTGTCTTTTATAACGGCGCGGAGAGCATCTACCTCGTCGCTGGTCAGGGACCGGCCAGGAGTGGCCTTGACGCCACGAGGCTGCTGCAGGTCTTCGCTGAAGTCAGACACAGTGAGGCCGTTCCGGTACGCCTGATGGAAGATCTGCTTCGTCAGGATGAAGATCTTATGGACGTAGGATTCAGACAGATGGCTGCAGCTGTTCAGGAAAGCCTGGACCTCGATCGGCTGGATCCGGCTGACCTGTTTGTCACCGATGCTGGCGACCATCTTCTTATCGAGGATCGTCAGCATGTCCTGGTACCATGAAGCGGATACGATCTCGCGCTTATAAGTGTCCAGATACATCCGACCAAAGGCTGACAGCGTCATAGAGGGGCTGACCGTGGTCCGATCGATCTTCCTCTTCTTCTTCTGGATCTTCTCGGCCAGCTCCTTCGTCGTATTAGCTTTGATGTCGATGCGGACACCGTGATATATTTCCGTATGCCTGTATTTATACTTCTTATTCGCCATCAGGATCACCTGCCTTTATGCTTCTTCCACCAGTTTAGGCTGGTCAGTTTTTATATATCGCCCAGTAGAAACAAGATACGCGACGTGTTCAATGGCCATCTCTTGGCCCTCATCATTCAGCTGACGGAAGTGATCAATCAATGAGCGCTCTGAAGCGGTCAAATGGTGCAAAGGCGAATTAGAAGTATCGGGTGGATCGATCAGAGAAGACTTGTCAATGTGAAAATAATCAGCGAGCTTCTGGATCTTATCCATCCGAGGGATGGCTACACCCCTGCACCAAGTATTGAACGTTTGCGCAGAAACGCCGATGCTGTGGGCGACTTCGCGTTGAGAAAGACGCCTCTCATTAAGCAGTGAGGTAATGTTTGCAGAAAATATTTTCTTCTGTTCGAAATCAGTCATATCAACACCTCCCGGGAGTAAAAGTATATGATAGTATTAGACAAAAATCAACAGAAAGTAAAATAAATTTTGATATTAGTATTGACATCAAATTTAATTTGATTTAGAATCGAATAAATCGTAGAGAAAGGAGACGAAACAAATGGAAAGAGTGCAGATCTCCATGGCTGCAGCAAGGATAAATGCGAAAATGACGCAGGACGAAGCAGCGAGAGAAATGAAGGTTTCCAAGAACACGATAGTCAACTGGGAAAAAGGAAAGACATCACCAACTGTGTTGCAGGCACGAAAATTGGCGTCTATTTACGGGATCCCTCTTGACTATATTTTTTTGCCGATAACATCAAATTAAATTTGATATCGTGAAGAGAGGGGACTGCCATGAACAAGTCAGAAATCAAACGGACATTGAAGCGCCGGGCCAACGGTGCGGAGTTCATCACCCAGAACGGAGTCAGGGAAGCCATGGGCTGGGGCAAGGACCGGACGAGGGACCTACTCAGAGGACTGGACTGCATTCCAAGCGGGAGAGCGAAACAGTACATGATCGATGAAGTGGCAGCGAAGATCTTCGCTGAAGTAGAGAGGAGCTGGGGTCAATGAAGAAGTACAGGATCAGAAAAGGAAGCATCGCGGACGTGACCGTGAAGGCAGTCCGGGTACTGGATCAGGAGCCCTGGGCGCTGATCATCTACACAGCAGTCTGCGCCGCGCTCATGATTGGCGGAGCGCTGACATATAACACGGTAGTGCCGGCATACCAGTAACGGCCGGCATTGAAAAGAAGAGAA
>JAZRKZ010000072.1:0-18329 GCA_045646565.1 Lachnospiraceae bacterium | reverse complement strand
TACAGCTTTGCACCTCCTTGGCTCACAGAACGACATGGCTACGATCCGACTTAGTTGGCACAGGCGCAGCTCCGCAGAACGTTATCGGCAGCCTTGTTGCTGATCCGCTTACAAGAAACGGTCTCAAGATGACCGATATTGACAAGTACTCTCCGGAAATGCAGAATCCGGATATCACAAAGCCCGCCGGCGCAGGCGATGTCCCGCAGGCAAACTACAAGATGATCGGCGCTCTCGCTGTTAAGATGGGACAGATCACACGTAAGGAGCTTGGCAGCTTTGTTGCAGAGCGCGGCCTCACCGGCTTCGCCCCGACACAGGGACATATTCCGTCGGGCGTTCCGTATCTTGGATTTGCAAGAGAAGACATTCTGGCAGGAAAGATCAAGAACGCGATGATCATCGGCAAGGGCTCTCTGTTCCTTGGCAGAATGACCAACCTCTTTGACGGCGTCTCCTTCGTCGTTCAGGCTAACACCGGCGCTGAGGAGAAGGGCGGAGTCTCTGAAGAAGAAGTAAAGGGTATGATCGCTAAGGCAATGAAGAAGTTCGCAGCTTCTCTTCTTGCAGAGGCAGAGGAAGCATAAATCAGAAAGAAAGGTGTAAAGTATGGCAAATACAATTGAAAAAGTAATCGCCGAGACCTTTCTAATGATGGCTGAAGGTCTCGAGACCGGCAGTTTCGGAAAAAAGCCCAGAATCGCCCTGACCGGCATGGGAAGCGAGCACGGTGAAGAAAACGCGATGGCGGCGGCTATCGACGCAGCCGGCAGCGGCGTGGATGTGTACTACATCGGCAGCCTTGAGGCAGACGGAGTAACGACTGTAAAGGCAATTGATGACGAAGACGGTCACGATAAGATGGACGCTCTTCTTGACAAGGGCGAGATCGACGGCGCCGTTACGATGCATTATCCGTTCCCGATCGGCGTTTCCACAGTTGGCCGCTGCATCACTCCGGCTCTCGGCAAAGAGATGTTCATCGCCAACACAACGGGCACGTCCAGCACAGATCGTATTGAGGGCATGATCCTGAATGCGATTTACGGTATCATCACAGCTAAAGCCTGCGGCAAGGCGAATCCGACGGTTGGTATCCTGAACGTTGACGGCGCAAGGCAGGCGGAGAAGGCTCTCAAGAAGCTTGCCGAGGGAGGTTACCCGATTACATTTGCAGAGTCCAGCCGTGCTGACGGCGGCTGTGTCATGAGAGGCAACGACGTGCTTCGCGGCACTCCGGATATCATGGTCATGGATTCTCTGACAGGCAACGTTATCACAAAAATGCTTTCTTCCTACACCACCGGCGGCAGCTTCGAAGCTTCCGGCTTCGGCTATGGCCCGGGTATCGGAGAAGGTTATGATAAACTGATCATGATCGTTTCCCGCGCATCCGGCGCTCCGGTCATCGCCAACGCGATCCGTTTCGCCGGCCAGCTGATAAGGGGCGGAGTATTCGAGATTGCCAAGGCTGAATTTGCTGCAGCGAAAGCCGCAGGTCTTGACGAAATCCGTGCAGAGCTTAAGGCCGCTAAAGAAAAGGCCGGCGCTCCGAAGGAAGAAATCAAGGAGCCTCCGAAGGAAATCGTAACAGCCCAGATCCCCGGTATCGAGGTCATGGATCTCGAGGATGCCGTCAAAGCTCTCTGGAAAGAGAATATTTATGCTGAGAGCGGAATGGGATGCACCGGACCGATCGTACGGATCTCTGAGGCGAATAAGGCGAAGGCGATTGAAATACTCATGAAGGCAGGGTATGTCTCTGCTTAAACTTTTTGGGCAGTTTCACTACCTATGGATTGATATTTACAATTCCTATATTTTCATGTCATCATAAGATAGACATAAAGGCTGTCGCATCGGACTTTTCGAAAACTACATATGGCTGTAAAAATCATCAGCCATATGTAGTCTTATGCTGATGCGGCAGTTCCGATGAAAGGGAGTAAAGGCATGGATCGTAACCGGCTCTACAGAATGATTCCCAAAGTGGATATTCTTTTGGAAAATGAAAAAGTGCAGGCTCTGGCCGAATTATACGGGCATGAACTTGTAATGGATGTGATTCGAACGGAGATGGATCGTTTGCGGGAACTGATCCGCGGAACGCAGGATGCTGATTGCGTCGAGGAAGCAATCGGACAGCTGCCGGAGACGATCGAGAGTGCGGCGCGGGCCCTGTTCATCCCGCGTGTGCGGAAGGTGATCAACGCGACCGGCACGGTTCTGCACACAAATCTCGGAAGAGCTCCGATCTCGCGCACCCACGCCGAAAAACTGATCGATATTGTCAGCGGGTATTCCAATCTGGAGTATAACCTGGAAGCGGGAAGACGCGGAGAGCGGTACTCGCACTTCGAAGAACTCATATGCCGGCTGACCGGAGCCGAAGCGGCCATGGTCGTCAACAATAACGCGGCTGCCGTGCTGCTTATTCTCAGCACGATGGCGGCCGGAGGCGAAGTAATTGTCTCGCGCGGCGAGCTGGTGGAGATCGGCGGAAAGTTCCGGATCCCGGATGTGATGAAACAGAGCGGAGCCCGTCTCGTGGAGGTCGGTACGACCAACAAAACGCATTATTCGGACTACGAAGAAGCAATCACGGAAGAGACGAAAGCGCTCATGAAAGTGCATACCAGCAACTATAAAATCACTGGCTTTACGGAGAGCGTATCTTCGGAGGAGCTGAGGAAGCTGGCGGATGCGCATCATTTGCCTCTCATTGAAGATCTTGGCAGCGGCGTTTTTGTGAATCTGGAAAAGTACGGCCTGACCCATGAACCGACGGTCCAGGAGTCCATTGCAGCCGGCGTCGATGTCGTGAGCTTCAGCGGTGACAAGCTTCTTGGCGGACCGCAGGCCGGTATTATTATCGGTAAAAAGAAATATATCAGTCAAATGAAGAAGAATCAGCTCACGAGAGCCATCCGGGTCGACAAATTTACTGTGACGGCCCTGGAGCTGATCCTTATCGAGTATTTATCTGAGCAGTTAGCCGCGGAGAATATTCCTGTACTGCGGATGCTCAGCGAATCGGAGGAGTCGCTCGAAAAGAGGGCAAATGAGCTTGCCGCCATGATCCGGGAAAAAACGACCGGCGCGGCGATCACCGTGGAGAAGATCTATTCTCAGGTCGGAGGCGGATCTCTGCCGGCAGAACTTCTGCCCGGCGCAGCCGTCTTAATACAGCCCTATGATATGAGCGCAGGCCGTCTCGAGGAGGCGATGCGTTTGTCTGCGCATCCGATCATAGGGCGGGTCTCGGACGATACCGTAAAAATGGATGTGAGGACTATCTTCGAAGAAGACTATGCAGTGATAGCTGAGGTGCTGGCGGAAGTACTGGGCTGATTTTACGAGAATTCTGCGTACAGATCAAAAGACGAGGATCTTCTACGTTATTCATAAAGGAGTGACCAGGAGCGATGAAACATATAATCATAGGAACAGCGGGGCATATCGATCATGGCAAGACGACGCTTATCCGGGCGCTGACCGGCCGCAATACGGATCGTCTCAAGGAAGAACAGATGAGAGGGATCACAATCGATCTCGGGTTCACGTGGTTCGATATGAAGGACGGCACGCGCTGCGGAATCATCGACGTTCCGGGCCATGAGAAGTTCATCAACAACATGGTGGCTGGCGTCGTCGGTATGGATCTGGTCCTGATGGTCGTGGCGGCCGACGAGGGCATTATGCCGCAGACCCGCGAGCACCTGGACATTTTAGAGCTTCTTGGTATCGAGAAGAGTATCCTGGTCCTCAACAAATGCGACCTGGTGGACGAAGAGTGGGCGGACATGGTAGAGATGGACGCGAGGGAAGAGCTCAGCGGGACCATCATGGAAAAGGCTCCGTGTGTCCGCGTGTCCGCGGCTACGGGGGAGGGCGTCGAGGAACTGAAGGACCTCATCATGGAAATGGTGAGGGATAAAGTCGAGGCGAAAGATATAAGCAGTATTCCCCGGCTCCCGATTGACCGCGTATTTACGCTCCCCGGCTTCGGAACCATCGTTACCGGGACGCTTCTTTCGGGAAGCATCACAAAGGGCGAGACGCTGACACTTTTCCCGGTCGGGAAAACATCGAAGGTCAGAAACATTCAGGTACATGAGACCAATCAGGATATCTGTGAGGCCGGCCAGCGTGTAGCTCTGAATATTCCCAATATCAAAAAAGACGAAATCTACCGCGGGTGTGTTCTGGCTCCGGCCAACAGTATGGAGAACACGACCCTGATCGATGTAAATCTTCAGATCCTGAAGAGCTCCACACGGACGATCCGGAACAGAGAACGCTTCCATCTTTTCACCGGTACCAGTGAAATTCTGTGCAGAGCGATCTTGCTTGACAAGGAAGAGCTCGCACCCGGTGAGACGGGACTTGCGCAGCTGCTCTGCGAGGAGGAGATCGTTGTCAAGCGCGGCGACCGCTTTGTCGTCCGCTTCTACAGTCCGCTGGAGACCAGCGGCGGAGGCGTTGTCCTTGAATCCAACCCGCGAAAGAAGAAGCGGTTCAACGACGGGGTGATCGAGGAACTGAAGAGAAAGAAATCCGGATCACTGACGGATGTCTGTGAGCTGAATATCAGAGCGGTCACAGACGATCTTGTACCGCTGAAGGAACTGGCAAAGCACCTGTCGCATTCCGTCGAGGAACTTGAGCCGTGCCTTAAGGAGCTCGTGGACCGAGGATCGGTCATTGAAATTCCGCTTAGGAAAGACAAGTGGTACTGGCATGCGGATAATGCGTTCATTACGGAGCAGGAGATCGCCAGGACCCTTAAGAATTTCTATCAAAAATATCCGTACCGCTACGGTATTCCGAAGGCCGAAATACACAATACCTTTATGAAGCGGGTCCGGCTCAATGTCTTTGACGCCTGTGTAAATTACATGGTGAGCAGCGGGACCTTCCGTCTTCAGGATGAATATCTCTGCCTGGCGGATTTTGAGATCGTGAAGGATGAGACATTTGCAGATATTGAGAGAATATTGACGGAGACATTTGAGGAAGCAGGATACCTTCTGCTGCGTTTTTCCGAGGTGGACAAAAAACAGTATTCGGATGAACTGGTCATGGATGTGCTTCATATCCTGATCGATGAGGGAAAAATGGTCCGCGTCGGAAACGATCTGGAAATGTACACGATGAAGCACTTCATGGATGCGGCGGAAGAGCGCGTGCGGGAGCATTTCAAAACAGAAGACCTGCTCACGATCAAGCAGGTGAGGGAAATGTTCGAGACGAACCGCAAGTGCGCGAAACCGATCATCGAATATATGGATAGTATCAAGGTGACTAAGAAAATCGGAGCAGAGACAGAAAGGGTGGCGTATCTTTGAATCTGAAACAGTTGGAAGCGTTCGTCATGATCGCAAATAATAACAGCTTCTCTCTGACTGCCAAACAGTTATATCTGACCCAGCCTACCGTCAGCGCTTACATCAGCAAGCTAGAGTATGAACTGGGAGAAAAGCTCTTTTACCGGACGACGAAAGACGTTACCCTGACGGAAGCCGGGAAAAAGATCTACATCTACGCGAAAGATATGGTCGAACTGGCAGAGAAGATTGAAAATGCATTTAAAAAGGACTCCGGAAATGGTGCCCGCCAGATGGTCATATCCGCTTCTTCTATCCCGGGGACATATCTGCTTCCGGGGATCCTCGCGGAATTCAGCCGTGAGTGTCCGAATGTTGAGCTGCGTGTTCACGAGACAGACAGTATGGGCGTGCTGAGCGATATACGGGAACACCGTGTTGATCTGGGATTTGTGGGGACAACGACCAGAGAACGGGAAATTGATTTTATGCCCTTCTGCAAGGATGAGCTGATCCTGGTCACGCCGAATACAGAGAGATTTCGTGAACTTAAGGAGAAAAAGCTCGACCTTTCGTGGATCGAACAGGAATCGTGGCTGATGCGCGAGGAAGGATCCGGCACATACAAGGAGACGGTCCGCTTTCTTGAAGAGATGGGGATCCGGAGCGACAAGCTGCGCATTCTTGCCCGGTTCAACAATACGGGGGCAATTCTTCTTACGGTCAGGGAAGGCAGCGGAATTTCCGTCGTCTCAAAGCTTGCGGCCCAGACAGCGATCGACCGGGGAGAAGTACTTGAACATCCGCTCGGAGAAAACGGTGCTTTCCGCTGGATCAGTGTCGCGACCAGCAGTGTCTACACACTGTCGGATACCAGCAGGGAAATGATCAAGCTGATAAAAAAGATGTATAACTGTCAGGGAAAGATTTAAGCTATGAAAGCGGCTGTTTTTTACGGAGATTCCAATACATATGGCGTCGATCCGAGTAAAGGGCATAAAGGCGAGCGCTTTCCGGAAGAAGACCGCTGGATCGGAATTCTCAGAAAAGAGCTCTCTCCTGAGTGGTCGATTGTCGAAAACAGCACGGTCGGACGCTGCATCCCGGAGATGGAGTTCGAGCTCCGGGAACTCGATGAGTGCCTTATGGCATGCGGCAGCGTCGATCTTTTCGGCGTCATGCTCGGAATCAATGACTATCTGAGCAGGTCTCGCCCGGACCCGGAACGTGTGGGCAGGAGAATGAGCGCCATGCTGACCTATGTGCGGGAACACGCCGCTCCCGCGCCATCCGGTGAACCGCCGCGGCTGCTGGTCATCGCCCCGCCGCCGGTCGATTTTACAGGGGACCGCTTCTATGAAAAGTTCAGCACGACCGACGGCCGTCTTGCCGACGCGCTGCGGGCTGCCGCGCTGGAGGCCGGAGCCGATTTCCTCGACACAGCCGGGTGGGAGCTTCCGATGTTCGCCGGCGATCATATTCACCTGACGAAGGAGGGGCACCATCTGTTCGCGGCTCATATCCTGGCATATTTTGACGGGTGGACCGGGCCGGCACGTTCGTGATGAGACGGAGACATCGCCTGTCAGTAGGAGCTGGATCTGTCGCTTGTTAGCGTGAGCTGGATTTTATCGCCTGTCAGTCATAGGCTGCTTCTAGATGTACGATAATTTACTTGGGATAATTTACTTGCAGAAGTCTCTGATGAAAGGTAATCTTTCATTGGGGGCTTCTAAATTTTTGTCACAGTGCGGAATTGAGGGGGACTATTTTCTTCGGGCTTTAAGCTGCCTTTTGTCAGGAGCAAGTGATGGGCCTTGGAGGCAAAGGCAACTGATCATCTTATTTTCGGGGTCTGGAGTTGCCTTTGAAGAAGGAAGGCAACTATTCGAGCTTGATCTGGGCTTTAAGTTGCCTTTTGCCAGGAGCAAGTTAGTGACTGAAGAGGCAGAGGCAACTGATCATCTTATTTTCGGGGTCTGGAGTTGCCTTTGAAAAAACGAAGCAACTAGTCGAGCTGGATTCGGGTCGTAAAGTTGCTTTTTGAAAATCGAAAAGCAACTATCTGATTGAAATACGGGGTTCACGTTGCCTTTCAATGACAAAGGCAACTTTTTCCGAAAAATAAGGCAACTTTGTTGCCCCGGTTTTGAAAAATAGTTGCTTCTTATTTTGAGGTGTTAGAGCCCGGAGAAAACAGCCATACAAAGACTTCGAGGTCAATGTCACTGCGGTTGAGCCTGTGTTAGAGTCCGGAGAAAGCACCCCCTACATGGCTAATTCCTCCGGGCTCTAACAGAGGTATATCTTTGTGTCGAGATAAGTTCATTACTGACAAGTACGGACGGTCCATTTTGGTCGGATGTGAGAGTGTGACAAGTACGGATATTCCATTTTGGTCGGGGGAGAGAGCATGAAGAGCAATTATGAAAAATATCCGGAGACGGTCATAAAAGATTACCCGGGCAGTGTGTACTCGGAAAGCGAGGTCCGGGATTTTTTCCGCGGCATGCGGGACAGAGGTGATCATGTCCTTGTGGTCGAATGCTATCCGGGCGTCGATGATGAGATAAAGAGAATGATCTGTGAGTGCTATGAGCCGGACACACTGATCGACAGCGAGGACATTTTCCCGGATGGGGAGACACTTACGAAGCGGATGGCCCCACACCTGACAGATGACAGAGTCAGGGGCGTCATGTTCTATGGGCGGATGGAAGACTTTATTAATGAAGAGGGGCTTAGGGCCGCGCGGGAAAG
Organism: Lachnospiraceae bacterium; assembly: GCA_045646565.1. Taxonomy (GTDB): domain Bacteria; phylum Bacillota; class Clostridia; order Lachnospirales; family Lachnospiraceae; genus Chordicoccus. The sequence goes on along the minus strand of JAZRKZ010000072.1, from coordinate 10,242 downwards.
AGTACCCGGACATGGACGAGTTCTTATTTACGGCGTTGGGGCAGGTCTCATCCACGAGGCGGATACGCTCGTCTATTGCGACCTTGCACGCTGGGAGATTCAGCTGCGCTATCGCCGGGGCATGCCGAATTTCAAAGCGAGGAATGAAGAAGAGGATCCGCTGCGCAAGATCAAGCGCGGGTATTTTATCGAGTGGAGGATCGCGGATAAGAGGAAGATGGAGATATTCGACGAGATCGACTGGTTCCTTGACTCCAATCTGGCGGGATTCCCGAAGCTGGCAGCCGGGGAGGCGGTCCGCGAGGGGCTGCGGCAGATTGCGGGGCAGCCGTTCCGTCTGGTCCCCTATTTTGATCCCGGCGTTTGGGGCGGCCAGTGGATGAAGAAGGTCTGCGGCCTGCCGGAGGATAAGCCCAACTACGCGTGGAGCTTTGACGGCGTCCCCGAGGAGAACAGTCTGTACCTTAAGTTTGATGATGTCCGCATTGAACTCCCGGCGATGGATCTGGTCCTCTATGAGCCGGTCCGGCTTTTGGGAATGAAGAATTACTGCCGTTTCGGCGCGGAATTCCCGATCCGTTTTGATTTCCTTGATACGATGGATGGCCAGAATCTTTCCCTACAGGTGCACCCTTTGATGGAGTATATCCGTTCACATTTCGGAATGACCTATACACAGGATGAGAGCTATTACATTCTTGACGCGAAAGAGTCTTCCGGCGTGTTCCTCGGTCTTAAAGAAGGAATCGATCCACAGCAAATGGCGGCGGATCTCTATCTTGCCCAAAGCGGGCACGGCTCTTTCCCCGCGGAGAAATATGTCAATTTTTTCCCGGCGAGGAAACATGACCATTTTCTGATTCCGGCGGGAACGGTCCATTGTTCAGCTGCGAACACCATGGTGCTGGAAATCAGCGCCACGCCGTACAACTTCACATTCAAGCTCTGGGACTGGGACCGTGTCGGTCTGGACGGGCTGCCGCGTCCGATCCATATCGAAGACGGACTTGCAAACATTCGGTGGGAAAGAACGACGGCCTGGGTGAAAGAACAGCTGGTAAATCGGGCAACGGTCCTTGAACGGACAGATCGCGCCGTGGAGGAGAGGACCGGCCTGCATGAGCTCGAGTTCATCGAGACAAGGAGATTTACTGCTGTCGGACCGACTTATCATGACGCCGCTGACGGCTTCCACATATGTAACCTGGTAGACGGCAGCGCTGCCGTGATCGAGAGCCCGGACGGCATATTTGAACCATACACGGTCCATTACGCCGAGACATTTATTATCCCGGCCGCCGCGGGCAGGTATTCTGTGAGGCCGGCAGAAGCGGGAAGTGAGATCCGATTCATCAAGGCTTTTGTAAAGCACTGAGACAGGCTCCGCGAGCGAGACGTGAAAGTAACTTGCAATAAAAATGCAAAAAAGTGTTATACAATAGCTACAAACAGCATTGTGAAGTTTGACAAAAAGCGGAAAATGGTTGCATGTGCAACATTTCTAAAATTCGAAGATGTTAGCATTGATACAATAGCATCTGTCTGCGATTTTATCAGCGGGGTATAATAGGCGCAGAAAAAATGAGGATGCTGAAAGTGACAATCTGCAAATATTGTAGAAAAATATCAAAAGAAGGAGGAATTATCCGCATGAAGAAAGTCCAATCATGCTGTAACTTCTGCGCAATTGACTGCAATCTAGACTTTTACGTGGAAGACGGCAGAATCGTGAAAACGGTTCCGACTCCGGGATATCCGGTCAACGACGGCTTCAGCTGCATTAAGGGCATCTCGCTGTCCAAGCAGCAGACGACTGTCAAGCCGGATGCGCTCCCAAAGATCCGTCAGGCGGACGGAACAATGAAGGAGGTCCCGTGGGAGGAAGGTTTCCGGCATGTGGCAGACAAACTAAGGGAGCTGCAGGAAAAGTACGGAACAGAGTCTGTGGCGGGTATCAGTACAGGTCAGCTGACGCTTGAAGAGTTTGCGATCTTCGGCCATGTTATGAGAAACTACCTGCAGACCAATGTCGACGGAAATACCAGACTCTGTATGGCGTCTGCCGCCGTAGCCCATAAGATGACGTATGGGTACGACGCACCCGGCTACACGCTGAAGGATCTTGAGCTGTCAGATACTATTATTTTTATAGGAGCCAATCCCGTTGTCGCCCACCCGATCGTCTGGGGCAGGGTAAGACAGAATAAAGTGCCCGGCCACAAGGTCATCGTCATTGATCCGAGACGAAGCGAGACCGCAAAAAATGCAGATTACTGGTATGGAATTAGACCGAGGGGCGACCTGAATCTCATCTATACGCTCGCAAATATTCTCATCGAAAACGACTGGGTCGATCACGAGTTCATTGACGCCCATACGAACAAGTTCCCGGAATTTGCCGAGTTCTGTAAAGCATTTACGCTTGAGCGGGGCGTGAAGAATACTGGCCTTTCGAAGGATCAGATCATGGAGCTGGCCAATCTCATCCACAACGGAAAGAGGGTCTCCTTCTGGTGGACGATGGGCGTTAATCAGGGATATGAAGCTGTCAGGACAGCCAATGGTATCATGAATCTGGCCCTCATGACCGGAAATGTCGGAAAACCCGGCACCGGCGGCAACTCGATTACCGGTCAGTGCAACGCGATGGGTTCCCGCCTCTTCTCCAACACGACATGCCTCTATGCCGGCGGCGACTTTGGAGATGAAAATGAGAGAAAGAGAATTGCCGATATCATCGGTATCGCCCCGGATATGCTCGCGAAAAAGCCGACCCTTCCCTACAACGGAATCATCGAAGGCATCAACGCAGGCAGGATCAAGGGTCTCTGGATCCTCTGCACGAATCCGAGACACAGCTGGACCAACAACGAGACCTTTGCGGAGGCAGCCAAAAAGCTCGAACTCTTCGTGGTCCAGGATATTTACGACACAATCGAGAGCGCGGAAGACGCCACCGTTTACTTCCCGGTCGTTCCGGGCATCAAGAAAGCCGGCACCTACATTAATCTTGAGAGACGTATGTCCGCAATGAGACCGGTCCTTGACCGCGGCGTCAATGAGATTTCCGATTATGAGTGCATCCTCGGCGTGGCCAAAGCGCTTGGTATGGGCAAGGCGATCGAGAACTGGGAGACGCCTGAGATGTGCTTCGATATGCTTCGCAGGATCTCCGTCGGAAGGCCATGCGACTTCTCCGGCGTGACATGGGACAGTCTCACCGATTCTCACGGCATCCAGTGGCCGTATCCGGCGGGACGCGAGGAGGAATTCAAGGATGAGGAGAGAAGACTTTATTCGGACGGCAAGTTCTTTACGCCGGATGGGCGGGCGAACTTCATGTTCGAGGAACCGCTTCCGAACCCGTTCGTCCCGAACGATGAGTTCCCGCTCGTCTTCAATACCGGACGCGGTACCGTTGGTCAGTGGCATACACAGAGCCGGACCAAGGAAGTCCGCTTTGTGGAAGACGTTTCCAGCAAGAAAGCCTATCTCTACATGAATACAAAGCAGGCTGAAGAAAACGACATTCATCATATGGATAAGGTCCGTGTCTATTCTGTCAACGGTCAGAATGCTGTTTTCAGCGTCATTGTCACAGACGACGTTCCTTACAACCAGCTGTACGCTCCGATCCATTATATTGAGTGCAATAAGCTGACGCCTTCGAGTTATGATAAGTACTCCAAAGAGCCGAATTATAAAGGCGCTACCTGCAGATTCGAAAAAGTTGTGGAATAAGCGGGAAACAGAATAAGCGGCTGAGAATTTGAATCGTACGAAGACGAATGGAGGAAATATACACATTATGAAAAGAATTAAAATTGACCGGAGCCGCTGCATCGGATGTCTGACCTGCGTTACAGCCTGTATCGTAAGCCATCAGAGCGAGAGCAGCGACGCAAGAAACCGTGTCGTCATCGACAGCGGTACACGGCCGGCTCCCATTTTCTGCAGACATTGCGAACATGCGGAGTGCACGTATACCTGCATGACCGGCGCGATGAAGAAAGACCTTGAGACAGGATATGTCACATATGATAAAGAGCACTGCGCAAGCTGCTACATGTGCGTTATGTCATGTCCGTACGGCGTGCTGAAGCCTGACAGCATCAACCATCTTGAGATCATGAAGTGCAACATGTGCGTCCACAGGAGTGAGGACGGAAAGACCGCCAAACCAATGTGCGTAGAAGTATGTCCGATGCAGGCGATTACATTAGTGGAGGTGAACTGATATGGCAGATGTTAAGAAATATGTAGTCATCGGTTCATCCGCAGCCGGAACGAACGGCGTGCGAGAGCTCAGAAAACGCGATAAGGACGCGGAGATCACTTTGATCTCAAAGGATACGGATATTTATTCCCGCTGCATTCTGCACGCTTATCTGGGCGGCCACCGCACGAAAGAGAGACTCCGCTTTGTGGAGCCGGATTTCGAAGAGCGCTATGCCATCAACTGGATGAAAGGTGAGGAGGCGATCGGCCTCGACCGCGAAGGCCACAAGGTCCTTCTGGCCAGCGGTAAGGAAGTTCCATACGACAAGCTCCTCATCGCGACCGGTTCCCATACGTTCTTCCCGCCGATCAAGAACATGGCAGGTTCGCCGAACATGATCGGCTTCAGAAATATCGATGACATCGAAGTTTTAAAGGAAGTTGCCAGAACCAGAAAGCATATCGTTGTTCTGGGCTCGGGCCTTGTCGGTATCGACTGTGCCTGCGGTTTTCTGGATCTCGGCGTGAAGGTCACTCTCTGCGACTTTGCCGGATGGCTCCTTAACAAGCAGCTTGATCCGAGAGCGGCGCAGGCCTATATTGATGCATTTGCAGAAAAAGGCGTTGAGCAGCATTACGGCGTCGGCGTAAATGAAGTTACGATTGACGAAAATCATGAGATCACTTCGGTCGTCCTGAGTGACGGTACAGTTATTCCGTGCGACTACTTCGTCGTAACAGCCGGCGTGCGCTCAAATGTCGAGTTCCTTCAGGGCACGGGACTTGAGCTTTCCAGGTTCGGCCTTGTCTACGACGCGACGGGACAGACGAACGACCCGGATATCTACGGTGCGGGCGATGTGTCCGGAACCAGCCCGATCTGGCCGGTAGCCGTCAAGGAAGGTACGATCGCGGCAAGCAACATGACAGGCCATCCGGCCAAGATGACGGATTTCTTCGCCTCCAAGTCCACGATGAGTTTCCTTGGCATCTTCACGATGTCCCTCGGAAATGTCAATCCGGACCCCGAGGATAAGGAGATCAAGGTCGAGATCTACGACAAGGACGGCATTTACAAGAAGATTGTCCACAAGAACGGCAAGATCATCGGCGCGATCCTTCAGAACGATATCTCCTACGGCGGAATTCTGCAGCAGATGATTGCAAGAAATATTGACGTCACGAAAGTCAAGAAGCCGCTTTGGGATATTGATTATTCCGACTTCTTCCACATTAAGGATAACTTCGAGTTCTATTATGAGGACGAGAACGGCAATCCGCCGTCAGATTGATCCTGTTTAGAAATACGGCCGCAGAACGGCTAAGTTGAAGGAGAATCAATTTATGAGCAGATTTGAAAAAATACCTGTTCCCGCAATAGCTACATTTCTGGCCACGCTGACGCTCAGCAATGTCTACGGAGGGCTTGGATTTGTCTGGTTCCGCTATCTTGCGATGGCGTGCGGAACGATCTTTATCATTTGTTACATCCTGAAAATCATCATGTTCACGAAAACGGTCAGGAGAGAATACAGCGAGGTCATTCCCTGCAGTCTGTACGCAGCGCTGACCATGTGTCTGATGATTCTGGGAAGTTTTTACTTTGAGATCGGAAACAACTTCGGCGTCCCGGTGCTCGCTGTCATCGGAAAGGCAGTCTGGTTCATCGCGGTCGCAGTCCATGCAGTCCATCTGGTGCGCTTCATCGCCCTCAATATGTTCCTCAAGAGGAATATCATGACGACAATGCCCAGCTGGTTCGTTACTTTGAACGGTATCATGGTCGCATGTGTCACCGGCGGAGCCATGAACGCAAAGCCGCTGCTTGTTGTTCTCACGATTTACGGCTGCCTGATCTACACCATCATGCTTCCGATCATGATCTGGAGACTTATCAATGTGGAGATCAAGCCGGCGGCGTATCACACGATGGCGATCCTGCTGGCACCGTGCAGTCTCTGCGTGGTCAGTCTGATCAATGTATACGGTAAGCCGAACGCGATTGTTCTCTGGTTCATGTATATCTGTGTACTGTGCTCGCTGGCCTTCATCATTATCAAACTCCCGGATTTCTTCTCCTTTAAGTTCTATCCGGGCTACGCGGGACTGACCTTCCCGATGGCGATCGGTATCGTGGCGTCACAGAAGATGGCCGGCTATCTCACAGAAGCCGGCAGCGGACTGGCAACGGCGGTTTCTCAGCTGGCAGGTCTGCAGATATTCCTTACTTCAGGTCTGGTGTTCTACGTTCTGGTCATGCTGAGCAGAATGCTCTTTATGAAAAAAGATAGAAGCTGAACAGCGATAACTGTATCCAAGCTACAGGATCTAAAATGTGAAAGACTGTTCTTTAATGAGGACGGTCTGCCGTATCATGATCCTTTAGCCGGTCGCAGGGATGACAGCTGCAGATTTCTGCATGTTATCCTCGTGCGCAAGAGCCATATGGGAAACTGTATGACTTTCCGTGTTTGAGAAGGATTCGGAGGATTGCCTGTATGTCTTTAGGCTTATGCATATGCGCGTCATATGCTGTTACAAGATGCAGGGGTGGTATCCGTCTTTCGGGGGGTACTGCCCCTGCACTTTCGCGCGCAGGAGTTAAGCCAGGATGTCCGGCGCATGCCGAAGCTTTCGTGAAGGTGGGGAATACGCTGTATTGCAACAATGACATACACAAATAACGATAGATTTGTTAGAATAGGAAGATGGCGGCATGTGCTTCGCATCCTGCGCGGCGCGTTGGGAACGCCGGGGCGTTCCCGATACTGTGATCTGAATACCGGAGAATATATAATGGAAGCTATTTTATTATCACAGGCTGTTGAGATTCTGCAGAAGAATTGCCAGGAGATTACTGCAACGGAAACAATACCTATTACGGAAGCGCATGGGCGGATCCTTGCCGGGAATATTGACGCGCTGATGGACCAGCCTCCGTTTCCGAGGTCGCCGCTTGATGGCTATGCGCTTCGGGCGGAAGACACGGAGGGTGCATCGGCGGAGAAGCCGGTATCGCTCCGCGTCATTGACGAGGTCTTTGCCGGAGGGTGGTGTGAAAAGCGTGTGACCTCCGGGACTGCAGTCCGAATTATGACGGGGGCGCCGATTCCGGAAGGGGCCGACTGCGTTCTCATGCAGGAGGATTCAGATTACGGTATGGAGACGGTCAGGATCTACAGGTCGCTTATGCCATGGCAGAACTACTGCGATGCGGGCGTCGACTACCGGAAAGGAACGCCGCTCCTTCGGGCGGGGACAAGACTGGGAGCTGCCGAGATCGGCGTGATTGCCGGTATGGGAATAGAGCAGGTTTCCGTCTACCGGAAGATCAGAGTCGCTCTTATGTCGACCGGAACGGAGCTGGCAGAACCGGGCAATCCGCTGAGACCGGGACAGATCTATGATACAAATATGCATATGCTGCTGGCCCAGCTGAAACTTTGGGATTTCGAAATCGCTGCCTGCACGATCGTGCACGATGATCCGGAAGCGGCCTGCACTTTTATCAGAGAAAATGCGGCGCAGGCGGATCTTATCCTGACGACCGGCGGAGTTTCGGTCGGCAAGAAGGATATTATGCATGATGTGATGCGGCTTCTTCCCGCAAGCCGGCTTTTCTGGAAAGTGAGGCTCAAACCGGGAAGTCCGACCATCTGCGCCCTCTATCAAGGGAAGCTCATCATTGCCCTGTCGGGCAATCCATACGGGGCGATCGCCAATCTGCATCTTCTGGTCCGTCCTGTTCTGGCGGTCATGGCCCGCCGTCCTGATCTTAAGCTGAAAACATTGACGGCCGTGTACGACGACGGTTATCCGAAGAAGAGCCATGTCACCAGATATGTGCGCGGCGTGTACGAGGCAGGGCATGTGCGGTCTTCCGGATTAAATGATTCCGGCGTGATTGCCTCCATGATCGGCTGTAACTGCATGATCGTCGTTCCGGCGGGATCTTGCGGGGTAGAGCCGGGCGAGACTGTAGAAGTCGTGATGCTGTGACTTTGCAGAAACGGAGGAGCCGAAAGTGGAAAGACAGGCACAGATCTGTGTGATATGCGGGATCAAGAATTCTGGAAAAACAACGCTTATCCGGGCGCTGATCGGGGAACTGACGGCGAGAGGACTCCGGACTGCCGTGATCAAGCATGACGGACATGATTTTTCCTGCGACGTGCCGGGAACGGACAGCAGTCTGTTTTATGAAGCCGGGGCGTATGGCACTGCAGTTTTCTCCCGGAACAGGATGTTTGTTCATCGGACGGAGACCTGTCGGATGGGTGACAAGAAGGAAGATCGGGAGGATACCGCCAAATGGGAGCAGGAGAAGGCGCAGGAGCTGATCGCGCTCTTTCCGGAGGCGGATATGATCTTTATCGAGGGACTCAAGAATACTCCGCTTCCCAAGATCGAGGTCGTAAGGGCCGGTTTTCTGACAAAGCCGGTCTCAAATCCCAAGGGGAGATTCCTGATCGTTACGGATCTGCCGGCGGAAAGCTTTGACGAGAAGGTGCTCGGCCCAGGGCAGGTCAGTGAGATTGCTGATGAAATACTTAAAAATGCAGCAGCATCTGATGTTGGTTCTGACAGTACGCAGTGAAAGCCAGATAGACAGCACACTGGCAGGAAGCCTGCAGACCTGGATTATCACAGGAAAGGTGATGGAATAGCGGGCTCTTAGATTGCGGACGCCACGGAGAATGTGATGAGCTTGCGGGGATCTGGACCGCGGACGCTGCAGGAAGAGGTGAACGACGGGTTATGAAAGATCATTTTAACAGAACAATCGATTACATGAGAATATCGATTACAGACCGGTGCAATCTCCGATGCAAGTACTGTATGCCGCGGGACATTGAGCTGACTTCGATGGATAATTTGCTGACTTACGAAGAAATCCTGCGAGTCGCTGCGGCTGCCGGCGGGCTGGGGATCAAAAAGCTGAAAGTCACAGGCGGTGAACCGCTTGTCAGAAAGGGCTGTGTCCGGCTGGTCAGGGAGCTGAAGCAGCTGCCGGGTATCGAGCAGGTCACATTGACCACGAACGGCGTGCTGCTTGGCGAATCTCTGGCGGAGCTTGCGGCTGCAGGGCTGGACGGCGTCAATATCAGTCTGGATACCCTGCGCAGGGAGCGCTTTACGGAGATCACGGGAAGAGACAATCTGCAGGCCGTACTCGATAATATCGAGAAGGCAATCGCTTCCGGAATACCGGTCAAACTGAATGTGGTCCTGCAGAAAGGTCTTAACGAGGATGAGTGGGCGCAGCTTGCCGGTCTGGCCAGAGACCATCGATTGGATGTGCGGTTCATAGAACTCATGCCGATTGGCTTCGGCAAGAGCGCTAAGGGCGTGTCAGGCGACGAGCTTCTTGGGAATATGAAGGAACGCTGGCCGGATATTGCAAGGGATCCGGAGATCCACGGAAACGGTCCGGCGGTCTACTATCACGTGCCGGGCTGGCAGGGCTCGATCGGCCTCATCAGCGCGATCCACGGAAAGTTCTGTGACAGCTGCAACCGGATCCGCCTGACCAGTATGGGAAAACTGAAGCCGTGCCTATGTTACGGTGATACGGTCGATCTTGTGCCGTTACTGCGCAGCGGGGCAGATTCGGATATCGACCAGCGGCTGAAAGAGGCGATTGCCACAGCTGTTGCCGGGAAACCGGCTGAACATTGTTTTGAGCAGGTAAGCGGCGTCACCGAGACGTCGCAGATGGTAAGCATTGGCGGATGAATTGAGGATGATCACCGGATGGACAGGGAGTGGATGGATATTCGCATAGCCGGTGCGATCATGGCCGGCGGCAGGAGCAGCCGTATGGGAGGACGACACAAGGGGGCCCTCCTGACTGCAGATGGGAAGACCTTTACGGAGCGACTTGTGGAAGAGATGCGGCTTCTTTCGGACTGTATTTATATTTCCTACGGGGATACAGTGCAGATAGAAGTCGAAGGCTGCAGGATCGTGCGGGACATTTATAGCGGCTGCGGACCGATCGGCGGCCTGCATGCGGTGCTTCGC
>JAZRKZ010000071.1:0-3287 GCA_045646565.1 Lachnospiraceae bacterium | reverse complement strand
AAGATCACGATCATCGGGTGCCCGAAGCTGGATGCCGTGGATTATACCGAGAAGCTGACAGCGATCATCAGGGATAATGATATAAAGAGCGTCACCATCGCTCGTATGGAAGTGCCCTGTTGCGGAGGCCTGCAGAGAGCGGCTGAAAACGCGCTGAAGGCCAGTGGAAAGTTCATCCCCTGGCAGGTCGTCACGATCACCCGCGACGGAAATATTCTTGACTGAGGAGGATCAATCATGGAGTGGAAAGATAAGATCGGCACATTCAAACAGATCGATGTCAGAGGCATCCAGGGAAACTTCTTCCAGGGCATCAAACGGCAGGCCATGCAGCTCCCCGCAGGAAGCGGATTGGAGATCATCCAGTCATTCAATCCCATCCCACTGTATGAGGTCATGGAGGATCTTGGCTTTGAACATTTCACCGAACAGAAGGGTGATGCGGAGTTCCACGCATACTTCTACCGTACAGAGATAAAGCAGGAGGAAAAGGATATCCCTATGCGTCCGGCAGCCCTGACCAATATGCCGCTGATCGACGAGAGGCTCGGCAATATCGCAGTGAACTTCTGGAACCTGACCTGGAATGACGAACACAGACATCTGCCGTATGAGATCCGGCTGCTGCTTTCGCTCACGAATGCTGTCGGTGCCGGACGGATGCGCCAGGCGACAAGAGAACTGGTGAAAGCTTATATTCACGGTCTGGACAGCGCTGCGCTGGATGACGTGTTCGAGCTTCTGGCATGGAATCAGGGCATCGGATACTTCAGCTCCGAGATCGGCCCGTCTACGCTCTTTGCCGCATACAAGACTATCAAGAATATGGAAAAGCTGGGCAAAGAACGCAGTGAGATCTGTGAGATGCTCAAGGAGAAGTTCGGTGAAAAGAATCCGGACGTGAAGGTGTGAGTATGAAGGAAAAAGTCGGCGAGGTATTCTCCATAGCAATGGATAATGCGCCAGTCGCAGGGTGTACCATCTCAAAGGAAGTATCTGGGGGCGGGAACTGCATCATATATTTCTCACTTGCGAGGAATACCGATATCAGTGCGGAGATCTACCCGTACCACAAGCTGCTTACCGTGGCTGACGGCAGCCTTGAAGTTTACGGTAGTGACGGGTATCAGAAGCAGCTTGCTGCCGGTGAGTCCGTTTTGACTCCCACCGATACGCCTGTAGGCATGAGGACCGCGGAAGGCGCAGTATACGCAGAAATATCGATCAGGAGGAATGACACGATGAATGAAGCTATCAAAGCAGGAGAAATCTTTAAGCTGGCAGAGCTGGTCCCGTATGTGGAAAGTAAGATCGTCAATATGGATGTCGTTCACAATGACAAGATGAAGTTTGTTGTGATGGCTTTTGATGAGGGATGCGGTCTTTCCGAGCATGCCGCTCCAGGCGAAGCGCTGATCTTTGCCCTGGACGGCGAGGGCGTTATAGGATATGAGGGTAAGGAGCACCCCATCAAAGCAGGCGAAAACTTTCACTTTGCCAAAGCAGGCCTACACTCTGTAAAAGCAACCAGGCGCTTTAAGATGGCTTTGCTAGTCACTCTGGAATAATATACGAAGAAAGCGAGGAAAATGATCATGAAGTACTTCGTTAATGATGGCTGCATCGGATGCGGCCTGGGCGCCGGGACCTGCCCCGCAGTGTTTTCCATGACGGATGCCGGTGTGGCAAAAGCAATTGAAGAAGAGGTTCCCGATGAAGCGCTTGCCAGTGCGGCAGAAGCAAAGGACGGTTGTCCGGTAAGCGCTATTGAGGAAGCTTAAGTAATCAAGCAAATGAAATACTGAAATCTACATAGTGCCAAGGATTCACGAGTCCCCGGCACTATTTTTCTGCCCAAATCTGAATTCACCTCTTGACAATATGGAAGGGAGCTGATGATGCGGGATGAGCTGGCGATCATGGATGGGAGCAAGTGCATTCTGCAGCTTCGGGGTGTTCGGCCGTTTTTATCTGACAAGCACAATGTTAAAAGCCACCCAAACTATCAGCTGACAGCCGAGGCGGATCCAAAAAAGGCATTTGACTTTGAACGTTTTCTGAGAGTACAAAGGCGGTGAAAGCCGCCATGCATATCTTGTTAGGAATAGAAAAGGTAGGATATTCTTGTTATAATCTGCTCATAAAAGAGATTGGCAAATCGGCGTTTGTCGGAGAGAACATGGATTACTCAAATGAGCAGCACTTTGTGCAGTCATTTATCAGAAAGGCCCGTCGTGAGCGGCTTCTCTATGAATTGACAACACCAGAAAAACGATATGATGGAGTCAACAGGTTCTGCCATCAAGCCAAAGAATTGCTTCCAAGGTAGTCCCAATAGATAAGCTGTCCGTAGTTATCACACTGGTGTTGGCGTTTGTTTTCCTGCATGAAGCATTTACTGTAAAGTCAGTGATTGGCTGCCTCCTGATTGGAGCCGGTACATTGTTGATGGTTCTGTAAGAAAAAATTCCCGTTTGCGGAGATGAAGGGTGTCAAATGGCTGCATTGGTTTATAAAGGCGTATTATGGCGGATTTGAAGATGTGCATTATGGCGGCCACTGGGTGAAGATTCTTACCGATGAAGAATACCGGGACATCTTAAACAAAAGCTGAACAGGTATGGAAATGGAAGAAATGTTCAAAGAGTTTGATTTCAATGAAAAACCGGAAACGCTGATTTTAAAGTAAACGGCCTGGCTCTTCCGGATGATTATATTGCGTTCCTGAGAGAACACAATGGAGGAGAAGGTCCTCTGGGAGAGAACGGTTACGGCCGTTTCTACAGAATGGAAGAACTTCAGGAAGTCAATGATAACTATGAAGTCGGTAAATGGTGGCCGGGACATATCGTCTTCGGAACCGATGGCGGCGGAGAACTCTGGGCATATAACCCGGATAAAAAGATCTATGAAGCGTAGCAGCAGAGTACCACGTCCATAGGAGCTGCCACACCGCATGGGCGTGGGTGAATGCCAGGTCAAACTTACTGGACCCGGATATATTCCTGGATCATTGTAAGGGAATTCTCGCTGACTGTCGTCACGAAATAGCTGTCTGACCAGAAATACGGTTTCCAGTAATATTTCCGGAGCACCGTTTCCCCGTATTCCTTCCTGGCGAACCGGGAGGTCTTCGTCTTCACGACGTTCGCGAGGCTCCCCGGCGCAGTAAAAGGATCCGCCTCGTACAGGATGTGGACATGGTCCATCTCCCCGTTCATCTCCAGGATCACGAGGCCCTTCTCCGCGAATATATCGCGGATCGTGCCGTAGACGACATCCCTTAC
>JAZRKZ010000070.1:0-3655 GCA_045646565.1 Lachnospiraceae bacterium | reverse complement strand
CATTCCACCTTCCTCGATCCGTCTGCTTCGCAGATCGGCAAGAAGGAGAGCATCGCGGACACGGCCCGCGTGCTCGGCAGAATGTACGACGGCATCGAATACCGCGGTTTCGAACAGACAATTGTTGACGATCTCGCCAGGTATGCGGGCGTCCCGGTCTGGAACGGTCTTACCAACGAATTCCACCCGACGCAGATGCTGGCCGACATGATGACGATCCGCGAGCACGTCGGACGCCTTAAGGGCGTCAGGCTGACCTATCTGGGCGACGCCCGCTACAACATGGGCAACTCCTACATGGTCGTCTGCGCGAAGCTCGGTCTCCATTTCACTGCATGCACGAACAAAAAGTATTTTCCGGAACCGGCGCTTGTCGCGGCCTGCGAGAAAATCGCCGCGGAGACCGGCGGAACGATCACGCTGACGGAAGACGTCGAAGCCGGCACAAAAGGCGCCGATGTCATCGCGACCGACGTCTGGGTCTCCATGGGCGAGCCGGATGAAGTCTGGGAAGAGAGAATCACAGACCTGCGTCCGTACCAGGTGACGATGAAGGTCATGGAGAACGCCGGACCTGAGGCTATTTTCATTCACTGCCTCCCCTCTTTCCATGATCTTGGCACTACGATCGGCAAGGAAATCTCCCGAAAGTTCGGCATCAATGAGATGGAAGTCACGGATGAGGTCTTCGAGTCCGCTCAGTCTGTCGTCTTCGACGAAGCCGAGAACCGTATGCACACGATCAAGGCTGTCATGGATGTGACACTATAATTCAGACAAAAAGGGATGTATTCTTTGACTTACAGAAAGCGGGTCAAAGGATACATCCCTTTATTATCAGACATTTCTCCCGAATACTCTTTTTCAGGAAGCGGATCAGCAGAAGATGACGCTGATCCTCGGCGTTATATCCTCCAGTACATCAAGAAGGATCCGCACCGTATCAAGCGATGTGAACATGGTCACGCCGTTCATGATCGCGCACCGGCGGATAATGGCCCCGTCCTGATAGTGGACGCCGGAAAGAATCGCCCTGGTATTGATAATGTAGCTCACATATCCTGCCCGGATCGACGCGAGAACATCGCTACCCCCGGCAGTATGCAGCGCCGAACGATCCCCTGCCGCAGTTCCATCGCCAGCCCCGGCAGCATCCGTCACCTTCTCCCTGATCCGGGTCCTGATCCCATGCTCCTTGAGGAAAATCCCTGTCCCGATCGTCGCCTCAATGTTGAAGCCGAGCTCATAGAACCTTCGGATGAGCGGGAGGGCCTCCTCCTTATCCTCGTCCGCCAGGGTGACCATGACCGTCCCGTACTCTTTCATCTTGATTCCGGACGCCTGCAGGGCCTTGTAAAGCGCCCGCCGAAGGCTCCGGTCATAGCCTATGGCCTCCCCCGTGGATTTCATCTCCGGCGAAAGGTAGGCGTCCATGCCGTTCAGTTTTTCAAATGAAAACGCCGGCGCCTTCACATACCAAAAATCCTTCTCCGGCAGCCGCCGGCCTGCAAATCCCTGACATTTGAGGCTCTCCCCCAGAATGACCCTCGTGGCGATATCTACAAGAGATACCCCCGCGGACTTCGACAGGAAGGGAACGCTTCTGGACGCTCTCGGATTGACTTCTATAATAAAGACGTTGTCCTCTTTGTCCACGATGAACTGGATATTGTAGAGGCCGCGGATGCCGATCCCGATCCCAAGATCTCTCGTATACTCCCAGATCGTCTCCTTCACCCTGTCTGACAGGGAATACGGCGGATAGACACTGATACTGTCCCCGGAGTGCACGCCGGTGCGCTCCACAAGTTCCATGATGCCCGGCAGGAAAACGCTCTCTCCGTCGCAGACAGCATCCACCTCCACCTCCTTGCCGACGACATACTTGTCGACCAGGACCGGGCGGTCCTTATCCACCTCCACCGCGGTTTTGAGGTAGTGGATGAGCAGGGCTTCATTTGCCACGATCTCCATCGCCCGGCCTCCGAGGACAAAGGAAGGCCGAACGAGGACCGGATAGCCGATCTCGCCCGCTGCCCGGATCCCATCTTCAATGTTGGTGACCGCGATCCCCTTCGGGTGCGGGATACCAAGCCTCTCGAGCACGCCTCCGAACGCGTCCCTGTCCTCCGCGCGGAAGATCGCGTCCGTATCCGTCCCCAGGATCCGGACCCCGAGGCCCGCCAGCGATTCTGTCAGGTTGACCGCCGTCTGGCCTCCCAGCGAAGTGATTACGCCCACCGGCTTCTCCAGGTCGATGATATTCATGATGTCTTCCGTCGTCAGCGGTTCAAAATACAGCTTGTCCGCCGTCGTATAGTCCGTGGATACGGTCTCCGGATTGTTGTTGATCACGATGGCCTCGTACCCCATCTCGCGGATCGTTTTGACGGCGTGGACAGTTGAATAATCGAATTCCACGCCCTGGCCGATCCGGATGGGTCCGGAGCCGAGCACGATGACTTTTTCCCGTTCGGAAACGAGCGACTCGTTCTCTTCCTCGTATGTGGAGTAAAAATACGGCACATAGCTTGCAAATTCACTCGCGCAGGTATCAATCATCTTATACACAGGCCAGATATCGTATCTGATTCGTAAATTCCGGATATCCGCTTCCGGGCAGCCGGTCAGCTCCGCGATATACGAATCCGAAAATCCCATTTTTTTGGCGTCATATAAAAGCTCCCGGTCGATCGCCGTGGGATCGCCCATGCGCTCCCTGCAGCTATCCTCGATCTTGATCTCAAAATCCACGATCTTCTTGATCTTATCAAGGAAGAACATGTCAATCTTTGTCCGCAGATAGATAGCCTGCGGGTCCGCGCCAAGCCACAAAAGCTCCGAGATGGCATAGATCCGGTCATCCGTCCCCTCTTCGATATAAGAAAGAAGCTTTTCGACCGCCTCCAGTCTCCCCTCTTCCCCGGCCTTGTCGGAAAGATTCTTCACATCGAACTTTTCAAGATGGATATGATTCTTGCCGTCCTCGAGCGAGCGGATAGCCTTCAGCAGACTCTCCTCCATCGTCCGGCCGATGCTCATAGTCTCTCCGGTGGCTTTCATTTGCGTGGAAAGAACATTGGATGCCAGCGTGAACTTGTCAAACGGGAACCTCGGCATCTTCGTGACGACATAATCCAGCGACGGCTCGAAACAGGCGGGGGTATTGGCAAGCGGGATCTCGTCAAGATGCATGCCGACGGCGATCTTGGCGGACACCCGCGCGATGGGATAGCCGCTCGCCTTCGACGCCAGGGCGGAGGATCTCGATACCCTGGGATTGACCTCGATCACATAGTAGTCGAAAGACTCGGGATCCAGCGCGAACTGGACGTTGCAGCCTCCTTTGATCTTCAGAGCCCTGATGATCCTGAGAGCGCTGTCACGGAGCATGTGATACTCTTTATTTGTCAGCGTCTGACTCGGAGCGACGACGATCGAGTCCCCGGTATGGATTCCGACCGGGTCGAGGTTTTCCATGTTGCAAATGGTGATGGCGGTGTCATTTGCATCCCGCATCACCTCATATTCTATCTCCTTATAGCCCTTGATACTCTTCTCCACCAGGACCTGCCCCACCGGCGACACAGCCAGGGCGTTTTTCATTCGATCCCGCATTTCCGCCGGATCGGACGCAAAGCCTCCGCCGGTACCG
>JAZRKZ010000069.1:0-2696 GCA_045646565.1 Lachnospiraceae bacterium | reverse complement strand
GCCGCATCGAGGCTCCGGAAGGCTGGATCTACAGAATCAAATAAAGAATCTTATATGTATGAAACGGGCAGGGGGTCTCCCCTGCCTGTCTTTTTCTCATCTGTGCGGTCGTCGCATGCGTGCGGTCATCACTGCTGTGCGGTCATCACTGCTGTGCTGTCATCGCATGCGTGTGGTCATCACTGCTGTGCGGTCATCGCATGTATGCTGTCATCGCACGTTTGTGATTATGATGCCTGCAATGGTCCATCATTACATCGGATTGAACGTTGACGTGATCGACCTCACTTCAGCCAGATCATTCAGATCATCCGCCGTCAGCTTCAGGTTATAATGATATGTCTTTCCGTTCGGGTCGGTCACCTTGATATCAATGATCGTACCCTCACCGATTGCATTGGCATGCACCGTCTTAAAAAACGGAACGAGCTTCGGGTGAGCCGCGCAGAAACGGTCCCAGATTCCCTTCACCTTGAACATGTCCATTGGATTTACAGCCATTTGTCTCTACCTCGCTTATTTTCCGTTTCGGAACAGACGGATCTTCTCAAGCGCCTGCACCTTCATTGAATATACTTCGTACTGAATAATATCCGGCATCTGAATAAAGCCGCTGTTGATCGCCTGGATCACTCCCTGGCCGCCGGCAATGTTCAAATCCGTGAAAATATTGATCTTGCTGATACCGTTGTCTATCGCCATACGGAAATGATTCTCCGACAGGCCTGAGCCGCCGTGCAGCGTCAGCGGAAGCTGCGTCGCCTCCGAAATAGCTCGGATCCGCTCAAAATCGACATTCGGCGCCACCATATACTGACCTTGTGCGGTACCGACAGCGATTGCGAGCGCGTCGACGCCGGTCATGCCGACATACAGCCGCGCATCATCAGGCGTCGTATGATAATCCTTCTTCTCCTCCTCGGAGAGATTGATTGCCTCAGGCACATGGCCCAGTTCCGCCTCCACACTGGCGCCGCAGGCGTGGGCGACGCGGACCAGCTCCGCGACCTTAGCGGCGTTCTCCTCCATGGAAAGCTCAGAGCAGTCATAATTGACGGAAGTAAAGCCCAGCTTCAGGGCTTCGATGCATTTTTCAAATGTCCTGCCGCGATCAAAATGCACAGCCACCGGAACCTTCGCCCTTTTTGCCATCGCTACCGAAAATGATGCAAATTCATACATCGGGCAAATATCAAGCTGCCTCTCCTCGATTCCCAGGATGACCGGCGCTCCGATCTCCTCGGCAGCACGGATGACCGCCCTGGCCATCTCCACATTCAGCGTATTAAAATGACCGACCGCATATTTCTGCTGTCTGGCAGGCTCAAGAATTTCTTTCAGATTGACCAACATGGAAAGTACCTCCTTAGATGATCGGTTTATGCTTCTGTCATACTCTTTGTCATAATTATACCATTTTTTTCACCAGTTATACAGACTAATCCATGAGCAAGTTATCCCCGAAGAGAGGAAAATTCGACTGTTAAAATCCGATATCGGCTCGCCGGCAGGTCACATTTTCTCGTGTCCTTGAAACGGGGAAGGGTCCATGCGGCCTTGAAACAGGGAAGGGGCTGTCGCATAAGACATAGCCACCACGATATGTCAGACATCTGCAAATATCGTCTGCCATATATTGTGGTAGCTCGCTTTCATGCGACAGCCCCTTCCTGATGCAGGAACTATGTTATTTACAAGCCCTAAATGAGCATGTGGATACAACCGGCCTCATCCGGCAGGATCATCCCTGAGATCAAGATGAGACTATGACCTTGGTATGACTCTGCTATTTAGTGATGGAACAGACGGATGCCTGTAAACGCCATCGCCATGCCGTACTTGTCGCAGCACTCGATGACAGCGTCATCTCTGATCGATCCGCCCGGCTCGGCGATGTACTTGACGCCGCTCTTCTTCGCGCGCTCGATGTTATCGGAGAACGGGAAGAATGCGTCGGAGCCGAGTGCGATGTCATGAGCCTGATCGAGCCATGCGCGCTTCTCTTCCGGCGTGAAGACTTCCGGCTGTACCTTGAAGATCTTCTGCCATGCGCCGTCGCGAAGAACGTCCATATACTCCTCGCCGATGTAGACGTCGATCGCGTTGTCACGGTCAGCGCGGCGGATATCATCCACGAACGGAAGATCGAGGACCTTCGGGCACTGGCGGAGCAGCCAGTTGTCAGCCTTGTTGCCCGCGAGACGTACGCAGTGGACGCGGGACTGCTGGCCTGCGCCGACGCCGATCGCCTGGCCGTCGTAAGCGTAGCATACAGAGTTGGACTGTGTATACTTCAGCGTGATCAGGGAGATCACAAGGTCGCGCTTTGCGGATTCGGGGAGGTCTTTGTTGGCGGTGACGACATTTGCAAGAATATCATTGTTGATGACCAGCTCGTTGCGGCCCTGTTCAAACGTGATACCGAAAACATCCTTGTGCTCAAGCGGTTCCGGAACATATTCCGGATCGATCTTGATGACATTGTAGTTGCCGTTTCTCTTGGAACGGAGGATTTCAAGCGCTTCCTCTGTGTAGCCCGGAGCGATCACGCCGTCGGAAACCTCACGTTTGATGATCATCGCGGTCGAAGCATCGCACACGTCAGACAGGGAAATGAAATCGCCGAAGGAGCTCATACGGTCAGCGCCGCGGGCTCTTGCGTATGCGCATGCGAGCGGAGAAAGCTCTTCCATGTC
>JAZRKZ010000068.1:0-3645 GCA_045646565.1 Lachnospiraceae bacterium | reverse complement strand
ACAATACAGCTTTGCAACTCCTTGGCTCACAGAACGACATGGCTACGATCCGACTTTCCATCATGCCGAAATGCTCCCAAATTATAACTTTTCGTAAGCGAACATTGAGGATCATAAAGTCAGGGTACACTTTGCCGATACCGGCAATGGTGATTGGATACTCATAGCGGTAAGGCACATTGTACTTGTCGAGCATATTTGCAATAATCACCTCAGATTTCGAGCGCATCCGCACATGTTTTGCGTTCTCATACATAGGAGCATTTTCTGAAAATCCCCGCCCCTCATACTCGACGGAAAGCCATTGTTTGACAAACTCATCATCAGGCAGGTACACAGGCGTAATCAATTTTTGGCGATGTTTGCCAATTTTGGGGTAAATGTCTTCAATCTGATTCGACTCAAATCTTTTGATAAACTTTTCAATGGCATTTTTCTCCGCAAGAGCACTTTTGAGCACTTTTTCGTTGTATTCATTTTGCGCAATGGCACGAACAATCGCTATGTCTTTCTGAGGAACGTATTTTCCGTATTTGCCTGTTTCTTCGCTCTGCAGATAATACTGCGTTCGGCTACCGTTCAAACTAATTCGTATTTTACCTTCAGGTACTTTTTTGTGATTGCGGCTGGTTGTTTTTATGACTCGATCCAGAGTACTTTCGCGTTCAATCAGGTAATCAATGAGTTTGCTCATAAGGGACTCCTTTCAAAATATGATGTGATTAAGAGTTGGGGGTGTTGGTGAGTTGATTGAATTGGTGAACTGTTAGAGAAATGAAAAAAAGTAAACAGGCAACACGAGACTTAGATTGTGCGATTCTTCCATAAGTGATTTATGGCAGCAAAAAGTAAAATGTGAAAGAACAGTTTTCTTGGTAAACAATTAGGAGAAGCAGATGCATAGCGTGACTAAATAACACTTGGTAGTTGGGGAATTAGTTCGGAGAAAGAGCAATCTGCGGGAGATGTGAAACAAGAATTGTTCATCAGAAATTGATTTGTTGATTATTATATCATATCTGTTTACAAAAATAAATATAGTACAAACATAAATAAACTAAGAATACCTTTGTAGATAAGACAGATGGCGGTTGCCTATGAAGGGGGCAGCCCCAGCTCTTGCCTGCAGAAGTCTTAAGAAGATAAGATGGACGGCGGTTGGCTTCCATGGAATCCGCCCTAGCTCTTGCTAGCAGAAGCCTTAGAAGACAAGACCGATGGCGAATCTATGCGGCAACGGCGCTGCACGTAAAACGGGCATAAATAGAAAAATCACCTGCTGATGGGAAAATGAGCGGGTGATTTCAATAATTTCAATACATTTACGTGTCGAAAAACGTGTTTTTTTTGATGCGCGAGCAGTCACATTTTGATAAAATGCGCCGATTCAGGTGCTGAATCGCCTGCAAAACAGCCAAATTGAGCAGTCGATATTTTCAAAAACCCTGGTTAGTAACCGACAACCCCGCACAGCAGCCCAACAGATGGCGGCCGCCGACGAAGGGGGCAGCCACAGCTCTTGCCAGCAGAAGCCTTAGAAGATAAGACGGAGAGCAGCCGCCCACGACGCTATCCGCCACAGCTCCTGCCACCCCCCAACAAACAAGGAGGGGCTCCGCCCCTCCTTTTTATTCGTTATGCAGCCTCTTTTCGGCCGTTGTAAGCATGAGCTTGATGCGATTCAGCTGATTGACCTCAGAAGCGCCCGGGTCGTAGTCGACCGCGGCGATGTTGGCCTCCGGGTAGCGGCGGGGCAGCTCCTTGATGGCGCCCTTGCCGACGATGTGGTTCGGAAGGCACGCGAAGGGCTGGATGCAGACGATGTTCGGGACGCCGCTGTGGATCAGCACGATCATCTCGCCGGTCAGGAACCAGCCCTCGCCGGTCTGGTTGCCGGTGGAAGCGATCGGTTCCGCCATGCGGGCGAGCTCACGAATGTCAGCAGGCGGAGAGAAGTGTTTGCTCTTCTCGAAGGCCTTGGTGGCGGCGCCGCGAGCCACCTTGATGAACTGGAGGCCGGCGTTCGTCATAACTGACTTCGAAGGTGCGAAGCCGAGGTTTTCGACCTTGAATTTCAGGTTGTAGAACGAGTAGCTGAAGAAGTCAAGAAGATCCGGCACAACAGCCTCCGCGCCCTCCTGCTCGAGGAGCTCGACGAGGTGGTTATTGGCCGCCGGCGAGAACTTGACCAGAATCTCGCCAACGATGCCGACGCGAGGCTTGACCTCATCTGTGATCGGCAGGTTGTCAAAGTCACGAATAATATTTCTGCAGAGAGAGTTGAACTTCGTCGGCAGAGGGTTCTTCGTCCTGAGGAATTTCACGCAGGCGTCGTTCCACTTCTCATACATGGCGTTTGCCGAGCCCTTGACTTTTTCGTACGGCCGCATGCGGTACAGGCACTTCATCAGAACGTCGCCGAGAATCAGCGAGTAGACGGCTTTCGTGAGCAGCGGCAGCGTGAACTTGAAGCCCGGCTGCTTCTCAAGACCGCTGAAGTTCACGGAGATGACCGGGACATGTCCCAGCCCCGCTTTGAGCAGCGCGCGGCGAATGAACGCAATATAATTCGAAGCACGGCAGCCGCCTCCCGTCTGGGAGATCATGACCGCGACCTTGTGAGTGTCATAATTGCCTGACGTCAGCGCATCCATGATCTGGCCGGTGACCAGAAGGGACGGATAGCAGGCGTCGTTGTTGACATAGCGCAGACCGGTATCGATCGCCTGCCGGTTGTCATTGCCGAGAATGACAAGATTGTAGCCGCAGGACCGGATCGCCGGCTCGACGAGCCTAAAGTGGATCGGAGACATCTGCGGGACAAGAATCGTATAATTCTTCCGCATATCCGGCGTGAACGGGACCCTCTTGAATTCAGAGGATACAATCCGCCTTGGCGTCGGATGCTCCTTGCGCACGCGGATTGCCGCGAGCAGTGAGCGAACGCGAATCCTTGCCGCGCCGAGGTTGTTGACCTCATCAATCTTCAGGCAGGTATAAATCTTGCCGCTGTGAGCCAGGATCTCCTGGACCTCATCTGTCGTGACGGCGTCGAGGCCGCAGCCGAAGGAATTCAGCTGGATGATGTCGAGGTCATCGCGGGTCTTGACGTAGTTGGCAGCCGCATACAGTCTTGTGTGATACATCCACTGGTCGTTGACGCGGATCGGGCGCTCGATCTCAGCCATGTGCGAGATGGAATCCTCCGAGAGGACCGCCATTCCGTAGGAGTTGATGAGCTCCGGAATACCGTGGTTGATCTCCGGGTCGATATGGTACGGGCGGCCGCAGAGCACGATGCCGTGCCTGCCGGTGTCGCGGAGATAATTGAGCGTCTCCTCGCCCTTCCTGCGAATGTCCTCGCGGCTCTTTATCAGCTCTTCCCACGCGTCAGCCGCGGCTCCGCGGACGTCTTCCTTATTGATGTCGCTGAAAATGTCGACCAGCCTGTCCGTGAGGATTTTTTCACTGGTGAAAGCCAGGAACGGATCCATGAACTTGATGTCAGAATCGCGAAGCTCTTCGACATTATTCTTGATATTTTCCGCATAGGAGGTGACGATCGGGCAATTGTAATGGTTGATTGCACCCTTGAACTCCTCGCGCTCGTACGGGACGCACGGATAGAAAATGAATTTCACACCG
>JAZRKZ010000067.1:0-3976 GCA_045646565.1 Lachnospiraceae bacterium | reverse complement strand
GCCTCAAAGCGTACGAGGGAAAACTGCGAAAGAAAAAACAGATCCTTCTCTATTCCGCGAAAGGAGAGGTCCTGGTATCCGTTAAGAACATTGAAAAGCGGGCCCGGGCCATTATCGAGGAGACCGGCGTTAACGTCGCCTACATGGCGTTCGGCTTCATGAACTGGACAGAAAACGGGAACCGGAATGAGATCTTTAAGGCGCCGCTGATCCTGATACCGATCCGCGTCTTTCGAAAATCGGCCATCGATCCCTGGCACATCCGGACGATGGACGACGAGCTTGTTGTCAATCCCACGTTCGATTACCTGATCGCGGCAGAAAAGGGCGTCGGCCTTCCTGCTTATGAAGATGACGATACGCTGGAGACGTATCTCGTGAAGGCCGGGGAGCTTGCGGCAAAACTCGGCTGGACGGTGTCGCCTGAGTGCAGGATCGGTCTTTTCTCGTTCCTCAAGATCAACATGTACCACGATATCGTGGCCCGTGAGGAAGAGATCCTTGAAAATGCAAATGTACGCGCGCTGCTCGGTGAAACGGGAGTCGTAGATGAGTTTCATTTGGAGAACCCTGGCGGGGCGGACGCTGACGGGCAGCTCCCGGGAGACGATGGCGGTGCGAAGGAGGAGACGCCTGATCCGATCCTGTCGCTCCACACGGTGATCGACGCGGACTCCAGTCAGATGGAAGCCATTCTTATGGCCAAGCAGGGGAAAAGTTTTGTCCTGCAGGGACCTCCGGGTACCGGCAAGAGCCAGACGATCACCAACATCATCGCCGAATGCCTTCACGACGGCAGGAAGGTTCTTTTTGTCTCGGAAAAGCAGGCGGCCCTGAATGTCGTTTATGACAAGCTCGTGAAAGTCGGGCTTGGGGACTTTTGTCTTGAACTCCACAGCTACAAGGCCAATAAAAGGGATGTGATTGCGGAACTGGTCCGGACGCTGAATGCGGAGAAGACCTGTGTGCTCTTAAAAGCCCAGAATATAATCGATGCGAAAGAACGCTTTATGCAGCAGCTCGACGCCTACGAGGGCGTTCTGCACGATGAGGTGGAGGGGATCAACGCGTCCGTTTACGAGATGTACGATCGCCTGACGGCGCTTTCGCAGATCAGTGATACCGGCTATACAGTCCGGGGGCTCATGGAGAAGGGAAGCGCGCATCTTGCGGAAGCCCTGCTCCTTCTGGAGGCGTTTGTAAGATATGTGCCGGAGATCGGCGAAGATTACCGGAAGCATGACTGGTACGGGTATATCGGCCGTGATGCGACGCCGGCGGCATTTGCCGGATTCACCGCGCAGATGAACAGCGCTCTTGATCTTCTTGACGAGCTTGAGGAGCAGTTTGCGGAGCCGTCAGAGCGCTATGGGACCCGCTGCGCAAGTTTCCGCGACTACATCATGCATATGAACGCGATGGAGCTGCTCGGCAGGTCGGAAATCGCGCAGCCGACGCTGCTTCTTTTAGAACGTCTGGAAAATGTCATTTCTGTCTCGGAAGCTCTCGCCCACATGAGCGTTGACGCAAGGGAGCTGAGAAGCACAGTGCTCACGGACTACAGCGACGCTGTGCTGCGTCTTGACGGACACGCGCTTAAAACGTCGCTCCTTGCGTGCGAGGGGTTCTTCACAAGACTCTTCGGAAGCGAGTACAGGCGGATGATCGGTCAGCTGCGCGACGCTTCGAAGGACGGCAGGAAGAGGAGCTATGAGAGGGCGGTGCACGATGCGGATATGCTCGCGCTCTATCAGGATAAGCAGGCAGCGTTCGAGCAGATGGCAGGGCCCGTCATTTCCTACCTGGGATCTTTCTACAAGGGGATCGATACGGACTGGGACAAGGTCCTTACCGGTCTTGGCGAACTGAGATCGGGCATGCGGCAGGGGGTTCCGATGGAAGCCTACGCGCAGATGCCGGATGCTGAGTTCGCGCGGGAAAAGCGGAACATGCTGAGAATAAGCGCCGCGCTGCGGAGCGTGATCAGCCGGATCGGTCCGATCTTCGCCGAGATGCAGCCGCTTCTTGATGAGCGTGTCGTACATCTTTACAGGGGAAAGATCTTCGGCATTCGGAACGCTTTTACGCGTTTCCTCGGCGGCAGCGACACTTTCTACAACTGGTCGCGACTGCTGGCGACGCTGAGACAGATGGAGGCGGCGGACCTCATTGACTTTACGGATTTTGTCATTGACAACGGTCTCCCCGTCAGGGAGCTGCCGCAGCTCTACGAAAAGACGATTTATACAGCGTATCTTGGCTATGTCACCTGCCGCTCGGACGCGCTGTCTGATTTTACGCGGGCCGCCCAGGATCTGGCGGTGAGGGAATTTGCACGCGCAGACCGCACGCAGTTCGAGATCAGCCGGGCCCGGATCCGGTCCGAGCTCTCGGCCAAAAGGCCGTCCATGGATCTTGTCATTCCGGGCAGCCAGGTCGCTGTGTTAAGAAGAGAGGGAGAAAAGAAACGGAAACAGAAAGCGATCCGGACACTCTTTAAGGAGACAGGCGGGCTTATCCAGCTCTTAAAGCCCTGTTTCCTGATGTCGCCGCTTTCAGTAGGGACATTTCTCAGCGGGTCGGATATCAGCTTTGACGTGGTCGTCTTCGACGAGGCGTCGCAGATATTCCCGCAGGACGCGATCGGCGCGATCTCCCGCGGAGAACAGGTCATCGTTGTGGGCGATTCAAAGCAGATGCCGCCGACGAACTTCTTCACCTCGATGGTGGAGTCGGACAGTGATATCGAGGAGGATGACGTCGCTGATTTCGAGTCGATCCTCGATATATGCCAGGCGACCTTCCCGCAGCTTCAGCTCAGGTGGCATTACAGGAGCCGCTATGAGAGTCTCATCGCGTTTTCGAACCACAGCTTTTACGGCGACACGCTTGTCACTTTCCCTTCTGTCACGAGGGACAGGACCGGCGTCGGCGTCGATTATGAGTATGTGCCCGAGGGAGTTTTTGACAGAAAAACGCATCAGAACCGGACAGAGGCGGAACGGGTCCTTGACCTCGTATTTAAGCAGATACAGCAGTATCCGCAAAGGAGCCTCGGCGTTGTCGCCTTCTCGATCTCCCAGCAGGATATCATTGAACGTCTGCTGACGATCCGGCGCCGGGAAGACCCGTCGTTCGAGAGCTTCTTCAGCAGCGAAAAGAGCGAACCGTTCTTCATCAAGAACCTGGAGACTGTGCAGGGTGATGAGCGCGACACGATCATTTTCAGTACCGCTTACGGAAAGGACGGCAGCGGGAAGCTGTACCACAACTTCGGTCCGCTGAACAGGACCGGAGGCGAGCGGAGACTGAATGTCGCCGTAACGAGGGCGAAGGAGAATGTGATCTTAGTCAGTTCCATGCACTATACGGACATTGATCTGAAAAAATCCTCGGCGGAGGGAGTGCTTGCCCTTCGCAACTATCTGCAGTACGCGGAACTCGGCCAGTGCGCCTCCCTGGGCCTTTCGACGGATGAACGGACCGGGGACGAGGAGGAGGCGGCTTTCGGCGGTCTGATCGGATCCGTGCGCGCTTTCCTTGAAGACAGCGGGCTCAAGGTCGATGCTGGCGTCGGTTTTGGAAACGCCAATGTCGAGCTGGCAGTCCGCGATGCGGAAGGCAGGGATTATGTGCTCGCGATCGAGACGGACGGAGAGCTGTACCACGCAATGAAGAATGCGAGGGACAGGGACAGGCTCCGCGAGGAGGTCCTTGACAGGATGGGCTGGAAGTATTACCGTATCTGGTCGACAGAATGGATGCGGAATCGGGCCGTCGAGCAGGAAAGGCTTCTTTCGGCCTGCCGCGAAGCGATGCAGGCCGTACTCCCCGGTGAGGAAATACGGGAGGCCGCGCTGCCGGAGGACGAGGACGAATTCGCGGATTTCGAGTACGCGGGGGACGAGGAGGAGATCCGCTTCCAGATCTACCGGCAGGCGGACGTCGTTCGGCTTGCCAGGACATGCGGATTTTT
>JAZRKZ010000066.1:0-2016 GCA_045646565.1 Lachnospiraceae bacterium | reverse complement strand
TGTGAGGACGTTATGGCACTCTTTGAGGCAGCTGAGGCGAAGAAAGAAGATGTGACACCGGCTTACGTGACAGAGAATGAAGTGCATGTGACAATTCCGGCGAAAGTTCCGAATGAGATCTACAAGCATGACATGTGGAATGAGTATTCTGTGCGCTGCGTGGGCTGCGGACGCTGCAACTTCGTATGTCCGACCTGCACCTGCTACACAATGCAGGATGTCTTCTACACGGATAACGGCAGAGTCGGCGAGCGGCGCAGAGTCGGTGCCTCCTGCATGGTCGACGGCTACACGAACGTCGCCGGCGGCGGTCAGTACAGAAGGAGCAACGGCGAGAGAATGCGCTTCAAAGTGCTGCACAAGATCTATGATTTCAGAAAACGCTTCGGCTATGATATGTGCGTCGGCTGCGGCCGCTGCGACATGGTATGTCCGGAGTACATCTCGTTCTCGAACTGTATCAATAAGGTAAACGACGCGGTCTGTGAGCTGGAAGGAGGTGCTTCAAATGACAGCAAATAACCCATATGTACCCTTCCCTTCCAGGATTAAGGAGATTATTAAACATACAGAGAAGGAATGGACATTCCGCATGGAATATGTGGGCGACGTAAAGCCCGGCCAGTTCTATGAAGTCTCCGTGCCGAAATACGGTGAAGCTCCGATCTCGGTCAGCGGTATCGGCGCAGATTTCGTCGATCTCACGATCCGCCGCGTCGGACGCGTGACAGATGAAGTGTTCAAGCTGAACGCCGGAGACACCATTCTGCTCCGCGGTCCGTACGGAAACGGATTTGACACAACGCTCTATGAGGACGGCGAAGTGGTCGTCGTCGCGGGCGGCACCGGCGTTTCACCGGTCAGAGGCGTGATCGACGCGCTTGCTCATACAAAAGACGCGAAAGACAAACATGTCATCGTCGGTTTCAGGAGCCCGGGCGACATGCTGTTTCGAGATGACCTTAAGCAGTGGAAAGACATGCTCGACCTCATCCTCACCGTGGACGCCGCGCCGGAGGGCTATGAAGGCAATATCGGACTTGTCACAAAGTACATTCCGGATCTTCCGATCCGCGACGTCGAAAACGCGCAGGCCGTGGTCGTAGGACCGCCGGCCATGATGCGGTTCTCCGTGATGGGACTTCTGCAGAAGGGCTTCCTTGAGAAGAATATCTGGGTATCCCAGGAGAGAAAGATGTGCTGCGGCCTCGGCAAATGCGGACACTGCCGCATCGGAGAAAAATACGTATGTATTGACGGCCCGGTCTTCAATTATGTGGAAAGCAAAGATATGATCGATTAAGGAGGTGACGAAAGTGGCAAGAGATATTAATATGAAAAAGCTGAAAAAGAACGCGTTTCGTTACTCCAAGGTCAGAGGTGAGACGGCCAGCCGTATCCGTATCCCGGGCGGCGTGATCAACGCGCAGAGTATGGCGAAGATCGCCGAGGTAGCCGAGAAATACGGCAACGGCACGATCTTTGTGACGAACCGTCAGGGCGTTGAGCTGCCGGGCATTGCCATCGAGGATATCCCGGAAGTCAACAAGATGATCCAGTCGATCATCGATGATTCGGGCGTCAACCAGGAGGAGAGAGACAAGGGCTATCCGGCTTCCGGAACGCGTAACGTCGTCGCATGTCCCGGCTCGAGACTGTGTCCGTTCGGGTGCTATGACACGACGGAATTTGCACGCAAGATGGACAAGATGATCTTCCCGAACAACCTGCATGTCAAGATCGCTTTCACGGGATGTTCCAATGACTGCGGCAAAGTCCGCATGGACGACTTCGGTATCATCGGCATGACCGAGCCGCAGTACGATCCGTCACGCTGCGTCGGCTGCGAGCAGTGCATCAAGTACTGCAGCATCCGTTCCGTCGGCGCGCTTTCACTGGTCAACGGCAAGGTCGTCCGCGACACGGATCTGTGCATCGGCTGCGGCGTCTGTATCGCCTACTGCCCGACAAGAGCCTGGACGAGAAGCAAGGAGCACTATTTCCGTCTCGTTCTCC
>JAZRKZ010000065.1:0-3842 GCA_045646565.1 Lachnospiraceae bacterium | reverse complement strand
CAGAGGAGGAAGTCGCACTGATCCGCGATATGATCGAATCGCAGGAGTATCGGAAGAGTAAGGCTCCGCTGACATTTGCAGTCGGAAAAGACATATCCGGAAAACCGATCGTCTCCGACATAGCCAGGATGCCGCACCTCCTGATCGCGGGCGCGACAGGCTCCGGCAAGTCAGTCTGCATCAACACGCTCATTATGAGCATCCTCTTTAAGTCGACGCCGGACGAAGTCAAAATGCTCATGATCGACCCGAAGGTCGTCGAATTTAAGATCTACGACGGCATCCCGCATCTGCTCATCCCTGTCGTGACCGACCCGAAAAAGGCAGCCGGGGCGCTCAACTGGGCGGTACATGAGATGAACGACCGTTACAACAAGTTCTCCGAGTACGCCGGCGTCAGAGATCTGAAATCGTATAACCAGAGGATCGACCGCATCAACGAGGCTCTCCCGGATGAGGAGAAGAAAGCCAGACTGCCGCAGATCCTGATCATCGTCGACGAGCTTGCCGACCTCATGATGGTCGCGCCGGGCGAAGTGGAAGACGCGATCTGCCGTCTTGCCCAGCTGGCCAGAGCCGCGGGGATCCACCTTGTCATCGCGACGCAGCGTCCGTCCGTCAATGTCGTCACAGGCCTCATCAAGGCAAATATGCCTTCCAGGATCGCCCTGTCCGTTTCCTCCGGCGTCGACAGCCGGACGATCATCGACATGAACGGCGCGGAAAAGCTTCTCGGCAACGGCGATATGCTGTATTATCCGCAGGGTTTCCCGAAGCCGGCAAGACTCCAGGGCGCTTATGTTTCGGACGAAGACATCACCAAAGTAGTTAAATTTTTATCTTCACAATCAAATCAGGTAGTGTATAATAATGATGTTGAAGACAAAATCATCGAATCGATGAATAATTCTGTCCCAAGCACCGCGAAGCCGGAGGACGACAGAGACCCGTATTTCTTCGAGGCCGGAAGGTTCATCATCGAAAAAGATAAGGCCTCGATCGGAATGCTTCAGAGAATGTTCAAAATCGGCTTCAACAGAGCGGCCCGCATTATGGACCAGCTCTGCGAGGCAGGTGTTGTGGGTCCGGAAGAAGGAACCAAGCCAAGAAAGATACTCATGTCTGAAGAAACATTCAATGACATGTTCGGCGAAGAGTAGTATGCATACTTCCCACACCACAGCGCTTTAGAGCGCCTCATCGAAATTATGCTTCGATTCCGGCCTGCCCTGAAGTAGCAAGTGGGAAGTTTTCGTATTATTCTTTCAACATGATCATTGTGGTGTGATAGAAAAGACGACATGTTCGGAGTGGAGTGACATTCATGAAATGCCGTAAATGTAATTCAGAAATACCTGATGGCGAGCTGATCTGCCCCAGATGCGGCGCGGAGATAAATCTCGTGCCGGAGTATCGTCCCGTAGAATTCATGATCGACGAAAAGAAACGGGAAGAAGAAGAGATACAGAAACAAAGACGCAGAGCCGCTGCCCAGAAAAAGAAAAGAAGACGCAGAAGAAAGAAAAAGCAAATCGCCCAAAAGAAGCAGAACAGAAGGTCACTTGCCGTGACCTTCTGTATACTGTTGCTTATTATCGCCGCGGCGGTCGGTATCCTGAGATATGTCCGCTACAGGAACACGGTCAGTTTTGACTATCAGTATGAAAGAGCCCAGGAAGAGTTTCTTTCAGGCGATACGGCGTCGGCGAGGACATTTGCCGAAAAAGCCCTTTCGCTGTCACCGAAATCCGTCAAGTGCCTGCGGCTCATGGCCCAGATTGAGAAAAGTGAGGGCGACGCTCAGGGCGCGGCGGAAACGCTCAAAAAAGCGATTGAGATCGATCCCGGCAACATCGACGTGTACGGGCAGATCATCAGTCTCTATATGGAGACAAATGATTTTGATAAAATCCATGATCTCATGGAAAACTGCAAGTCTGAAGAAGTACTTCTCGAATACGGGAACTATGTCTGCCTTGCGCCGGCCATCACCCCGATCGCCGGGACATACAGCAGGCAGATCAGCGTTACGATCGGCTCCGCGGAAAATCTGATTTACTACACGACGGACGGTTCCGACCCGACGACTTCTTCCGACCTTTATACGGATAAGATCCGGACCAAAGAGGGCAGGAACGAGATCCGCGCGATTGCTGTCAACGATCTTGGAATCAAGAGCAATGTGTCCGTATGTGTGTATAATATCGAGATCAAACGGCCGGATCCTCCGGTCATTGAAGAACCGACCGGCGTCTACGAAGAAGGATCCATGATCCATGTGACAGCGCCGGAAGGCTGCATCATCTACTACGCGTTCGACGATGTGCCGACCCCCGGTTCTGCCGAGTACACGGGACCTGTCGCCATGCCGGTCGGATCCCACGTATTCTCCTGCATAGCCGTTGACAGCGAAGGCAATCCCAGCGAAAATGTCAACGCCATGTATATCATTGTCGGCTGACAGGCCGGCCTCATTCACTGATTTTTCGGAAACGTTCTTTCGTTTTTGGAAATATATATCCGCAGGTGCGGACATGTGTGCGTCATCCGAGAACGCATAAAATAGGAGGTAAACATGTACAAGATCATCAAAAAAGAGCAGCTCAGCAGCGTTGTCTGGCTCATGGAAGTCGAGGCACCTCTTGTTGCGCGTCACTGCGAACCCGGACAGTTCGTTATTGTCAAACACGGGGAAGAAGGCGAACGTATCCCGCTTACGATCTGTGACTATGACCGTGAGAAGGGTACTGTCACCATTGTTTTCCAGCCGCTCGGCGTCTCTACATTTAAATTCCTGAAGCTGAATGAGGGTGATGCTTTGGATGATTTTGTAGGACCTCTCGGCAGACCTTCCGATATCGTCGAGATGAGCGAAGAAGAGCTTGCGTCCAAGAAGTTCCTCTTCGTCGCGGGCGGCGTCGGAACAGCCCCTGTCTATCCGCAGGTCAAGTGGCTCCATGAGCACGGAATCGACGCTGATGTCATCATCGGCGCAAGAACCAAAGATCTTCTTTTCTTCGAGGAAGAAATGAAAGCTGTCGCAGGTAATCTCTACATCACAACAGACGACGGCTCCTATATGCATAAGGGCGTTGTCACTACCGTGATCGACGAGCTCATCGCCGAAGGCAAAGAGTATAACCACTGCGTCGCGATCGGTCCGATGATCATGATGAAGTTCGTCTGTCTTACAACAAAGAAACATGAGATTCCGACAATCGTCAGCATGAACCCGATCATGGTCGACGGTACGGGCATGTGCGGTGCCTGCCGTCTTACTGTGGGCGACGAGATTAAATTTGCATGCGTCGACGGACCGGAATTCGACGGATTCAAGATCAACTGGGCGGAAGCCATGAAGAGAATGCAGCTGTACAAAACGGAAGAAGGCCGCGCAATGCTGAAGTATCAGGAAGGCGAAACGCATCACGGCGGCTGCGGAAATTGTGATGGAGGTAACGAATAATGCCGAATATGTCCAAGACTAAAGTTCCGGTAAGAGAGCAGGAACCTCTCGTTCGGGCAACTAACTTTGACGAAGTATGTTATGGCTACAATGAAGAGGAAGCCGTAGAAGAGGCCACCAGATGTCTGAACTGCAAGAACGCCCGCTGCATCCAGGGCTGCCCTGTCAGCATCGACATTCCGGGATTCATTAAGAAAGTAGCGGAAAGAGATTTCGCTGAAGCTTACCAGATCATTTCCGAATCCAGCGCGCTGCCGGCAGTCTGCGGACGTGTCTGTCCGCAGGAGACACAGTGCGAAGGCAAGTGTGTCCGCGGTCTGTAGGGCGAGGCGGTCTCCATCGGCAAGCTTGAAAGATTCGTCGCTGACCGCGCGAA
>JAZRKZ010000064.1:0-8082 GCA_045646565.1 Lachnospiraceae bacterium | reverse complement strand
GATCTGAAAAGCCCGCTCCAGCCTGCCGATGTCGATGCCGAGCTCCAGCGTGGCCGTGGCGCAGACCGACATCAGCGAGTCCTCGTCCTTCATCTCCTCCTCGGCGCTCTCGCGGTAGGAGGCCGACAGATTTCCGTGGTGGATGAGGAAACGGTCCCGTTCGTGATTTGCCTCACAGTACTGACGGAGGAGCTGGCAGACCGTCTCGCACTCTTCGCGGGAGTTCGTGAAGACCAGACACTTCCTGCCCCTGGTGTGCTCGAATATATAACCGACCCCCGGGTCAGCCGCCTTCGGCGCCGTGTCCGTTGCCGGTTCCGGCTGCAGCGGTATGGCGGCGGGCGATTTGCCCTCATCCGCCTGCGGCTCAGTATTATAGAAATGCTCCATGGAAAGCCGCCAGACTTCCCTGCCGCCGTCCAATCTCGGAATGACGGTCCCCCTGCCGCTCCCGGCAGAAAGGAACTTTCCGGCTTCCTCAGGATTTCCGATGGTCGCGGAAAGCCCGATCCTCCTTGGGCTGCAGCCCGCCAGCTGGCAGAGCCGCTCAATGAGACAGAACGTCTGCAGACCGCGGTCCGCCCGAAGCAGCGAGTGGATCTCATCAATGACAATGAAACGCAGATCGCCAAATAAGGACGGAATCTCCATATGTTTATTGATCATCAGAGATTCCAGGGATTCGGGCGTGATCTGCAGGATGCCTGACGGTTTCCTGAGCAGCTTCCGCTTCCGGGTCTGCGCGACATCGCCGTGCCAGGCTGTCACCGCGATCCCCTCCTCCTCGCACAGCTCGCCGAGCCGGCCGAACTGGTCGTTGATCAGGGCTTTCAACGGCGCGATATACAGTACGCCGACAGTTTTGGACGGCTCCTCATCAAGCAGGGTCAGGATCGGAAAGAAAGCCGCCTCCGTCTTTCCGGATGCGGTGGACGCCGTCAGAAGAACATTCTCGTCCGTGCCGAATATAGCGTCGCCCGCAGCATTCTGGACCGCCCTGAGGCTGTGCCAGCCGGAGCGGTAGATGTAATCCTGTATAAAGGGTGCGTAGCGTTCATATACGTTCATATAGTAAACTCCATAAAGCCCTTCTCTGTCCGGTCGGAAACGGCGTCAGACTTGGTATACGAAAATTCGTCGGATGCAAGGATCTCCCCGATCTTCATACCGGGATTCTGGTACAGCAGATCCAGCAGCTCAATGAAATCACGGATGACCTCACGCGGCGTGATATTCTGATCCGCTCCGATCCGGCCGTACTCGATCTTGATAAATCCGACCAGATCGTCCGTCGTCACGCTGCGCGGATAGCCGTACAGCCCGGCGTGCATCTCCGCCAGTTTTTCGCACAGGACCAGCATCTCCTCGGCCACGAGCGGCAGAAGCCGGATGACCGGGGCCAGCAGGTCCCGCGCGCCCGGCTTTGAAAAACGCCCTTCAGAAAGGCGGGAGCGGAGCGCTTCATAGCTGTAGACGCCGCGCCGCTTATCCTCCATGGCCTGCGGCGTAGCGCTCATGAGAATGCCGAGATACTTCGCTTTTCCCTGCAGCGTATCGTTGTACATGGTCAGCATCTTCTCATAATTATACTGGCGGGTGATGGAGTTGGGGATTTTATAAATATTGACAAGCTCGTCGATCATGATCATCATGCCCACATAGCCTGCCAGCCGGAAGAAGGTGGCGAAAAGCTTCATGTAATCATACCAGTCGTCATCCGTGATGATCATGTTGACCCCAAGCGCTTCCTTCGCGTCCCGCTTCGTCGTGTATTCTCCGCGGAACCAGCGCACGACAGCGGCCTTTGTCCGGTCGTCGCCTTCCACGTAGGCGTGGTAATAGGCGGACAGGAGTCTGGCAAATTCAAACCCGTGCACCAGCTCGCTCACCGACGACGTCACTTCATA
Organism: Lachnospiraceae bacterium; assembly: GCA_045646565.1. GTDB lineage: Bacteria > Bacillota > Clostridia > Lachnospirales > Lachnospiraceae > Chordicoccus. Next base: position 6,175 of record JAZRKZ010000064.1, on the reverse strand, counting down.
TATCTTCCGGTCCGTCTCGGCAGCCAGCGCCGGGTCTCCCGGGAGCAGACCGGTCCTTCGCACAGCCTCGCTCTGCACGCTGCTGATCCAGCGGTCCAGGACCAGCGTGAGCGCACCGCCCTCCGGCCTCGTTTTCGTGGAAAGGTTGCCGATCAGCTCCCGGTACGTCGCAAGCCCCTGACCGCGGGTGCCCATAAGCCTCCGTTCCGGGGAGAGATCCGCATCCGCCACAATAAAGCCGCGGTCCATCACATAATTGCGGATCGTCTGCAGCAGAAAGCTCTTGCCGGAACCGTAGCGGCCTACAATGAACCGAAAGGACGCGCCGCCCTCCGCTATGATATCCACATCATGCAGCAGGGCTTCGATCTCATTCTTCCTTCCGACTGTGATATACGGCAGACCGATGCGCGGGACAACGCCGCCCTTCAGCGAGTTCAGCACCGTCTGTGATATCCGCTTCGGCACTTTCTTGTTCTCTGTCATAAATCTATATTCCTCCAAGCAATTGCGTGAGTTCTTCTATATAATCCTCCACGAGAGAGAGTTCAACATCATCGCAGGAAAGTACCATGTCTCCGATTTCGTCATACAGGGCTTCATTGATCGAATCCGCCACGATCGACGGCATCAGATGCTGCGCCCGGATGCTCTCTCCGACTTCCCCGCCGGCCAGCAGCGTCCGAAGGATCCCAAGCTGGAAAGCATTAAGAGGAAGGTCCGAAGCCGGGCTCTCAGCCCTCTCTTCCGGAAAGACTTCCGCACTCTCCGTGCTTTCCGGTTCTTCGTCTTCCCAGTCCGCATCTGTCCACGACATACTCTCCTGCTCCGCCTCCATTGCAGTCGGCAGTACAAGATCTTCTACAAAATCATCCTCGACAAGAAGGCTGTTCTGGGTCTTCAAAGCGTCCCGGCGTATCCGCTCGAGCCCGGACAGATCGATCGTGATCTTCGGTCTGGCCGCCTCGATTGCCGCCTGCCGGTCGGCTTCGATTACGGCTTTCACATACGGCGCCGCCCATGCATTTTTCTCATTCTCCCTGAGATAGCGGCCGGTCTTTAAATAACGCCGCAGGTGCAGATCCGTCTCCTGCAGAAAGCCCTGCAGGAACTCTTTGTCAAAATACAGCTTTTCATAGGCCAGGACTTCCCACGTGCCGTTCACGAGCCGATAGGTACGGCACGCATTAAATATATACTCGCGGTCTCCGCCGGGCGAACCCGGCCGTTCGCGGAAGGTTTCCGCATAATTGAGGTAACAGACTGTATTTGCAAGAGGATGCCAGGCACGGACATGCCGCTGTCCGAAGCACAGGGTGAACAGGTCGCTGCCCTGCCGTTCATAGCCGGCTTCAGCGTTACGCCATGCTTCGGCAAAGAGATGTATGCCCCTTTCCGGTCCTTCTGCCACGACCGGTGATTTTTCAAGTTTCTTTCCGCTCACCCGGCGAAGTGCGTCATAGACAGCTTCATCCGGATAGTCTGCCGGCTTCCTAAGGACCGCAAGATCCGCGTCCCGCTGTACCTGGTCCTTATCCGCATACTGCCGGACGGTTTCAGCGGGCAGTCCGCATACCACGGCATATTCCATCATCCATTTCTGCAGATGAAAGCGCATCCGCGCGTCGCCGCAGCCCCGATCCAGAAAGCCGGTCTCAAACGCCTTTAGTTTATGCAGACTGTCCTCAGGCGAGGCGCTCCCGATCCCGCACAAGAGCTCGTAAATATAAATATAGGCTGCCGAGGTCGCGATCGGCCGGTATTCGCCTTTCCTGATCGCGCTGCGCCATGCAAAATAGCCTCGAAGCTGTTTCGTTGTCAGATCATGATACGTTGGATAGTAGCAGACAAAATCAAAATCCCAGGGATAATCATCCTCGTAATCCTGCATGAACATGCCCTGCCGGCAGAAGTTCTTCACTCTGGACTCCATCGACTCTCTTCCATATTCATACATACGACGCATCTGCCGAATCTTTTCGGGTATGATCTTATCCGGCGTCTTCTTTGCACCGCGCATAATCGGCAGCGCGGACTCGCGGAAGATCGATCCCCCATCCCCCGGCTCCTCCGTCTTCTTTGCACCGCGCGCAGAAGGCGGCGCGGTCTTCGGCAGCGCCGTATCCTGATAGACCGGACCGGTGCCAAACAGCTGAGAGCCAAGTACAATGGTATATCCATGCTGCCCTTCTGAGGCGATCGCCTCATCAAAGAGTTGAAATACCACGTCCGGCTCCGTTGTCTCATTGAACACGATACCGATCCAGTTCCTGCCCTTCATGCGGACCGGAGGAGACAGATACGTCCTGCCTCTTTCTGAGAAGCTTCGCTGCCCGCATTTAAGATCACACCGCTGGATCTCCGTACCGGTCTCGGAATCCCACTGCCGCATACAAAGCGCGACCCACTTGCCCGTCTGCGGATGAGACAGCACGGAAAAGCCCGGGAAGTCTTGCCATTTAAACTCTTCCCGGATCTGATATTTTTCCAGTGCATATACGGTCATTTCCGACAGTTCCATATGCGTCCCCCGAATCAGCATTCCGTCAATCTTGTTTCCGGTGAAAATATCGTACCACATCTGATTTGCAAATCAAATACGCTTCTTTCCCCAGAACGCTCCCCTGCCGTCTCTGTTGTCCCAAACAATATCCGCAGAAAAGACGTCATTCACGGATTGAACTGTTTCTTTTTTTATGAGATACTATGTACGGCTCTGTTAATAAACGAAATAAGGAGGTTATATGTAATGGAGCAACTATTCAAACTCAAGGAACATGGAACCAATGTCAGAACTGAGATCATGGCAGGTATCACCACCTTCATGACGATGGCGTACATTCTCGCCGTCAATCCCAACATCCTGTCCGCTTCCGGCATGGACAGCGGCGCCGTCTTTACGGCTACTGCGCTTGCATCCGCGATCGGCTGTGTATGCATGGCATTATTCGCCAATATGCCCTTTGCGCTTTCTGCCGGCATGGGACTGAATGCGTATTTTGCCTATACGGTCGTCCTCGGAATGGGCTATTCCTGGGAAATGGCTCTAACGGCAGTCTTCGCAGAAGGTCTTCTTTTCATCGTCCTCTCCGTCACCAATGTCCGCGAGGCCATCTTTAACGCCATCCCGGGAACCTTAAAAATTGCGGTCTCCGTAGGTATCGGCCTTTTCATCTGTTTCATCGGCCTTCAGAACGCGCACATTGCAGTGGACAGCGCGACTCTTGTCTCATTGTTCTCTATCAGCGCCGCTCTCAAAAACGGAACATTCAACTCGGAAGGTATCACGGTCATCCTGGCCCTCATCGGCACACTGCTCACCGCCTATCTTGTTATTCACAAGATCAAGGGAAATCTTCTGATCGGTATTCTGGCGACATGGGCGCTGGGCATGATCTGCCAGCTTGTCGGTCTTTATGTACCGAATCCGGACGCGGGCTTCTACAGCCTGATTCCTTCCGGTATTATCTCAGCTCCGGCTTCGCTTGCTCCTACATTCTTAAAGATGGATTTCTCCATCATCGGAACAGTCAATTTCTTCGTTGTCATGTTCTCCTTCCTGTTCGTTGACATCTTCGACACACTGGGAACACTGATCGGCTGTGCTTCCAAGGCAGACATGCTTGATGAAGAAGGTCGCCTTCCGGGCATCAAAGGCGCACTTCTGGCGGATGCCGTTGCGACGACCGTCGGCGCAGGTCTCGGAACATCCACGATCACGACTTTCGTCGAGTCCTCTTCCGGTATTGCGGAAGGCGGCAGAACCGGTCTGACCACACTGACAACGGGAGCCTTCTTCGTTCTCTCGCTGTTCCTCTCACCGGTATTCCTGGCTGTTCCTTCTTTTGCCACCGCACCGGCTCTGATCATCGTCGGATTCATGATGATGCAGCAGGTCACGAAGCTCGACTGGAATGATATGCTGAAAGCAATTCCCGCTTTCTTCGCTATCGCCGCCATGCCGTTCTTCTATTCCATTTCTGAGGGAATCTCGATGGGCATCATCTCCTATGTTGTCCTTCACCTTCTCGCAGGCAAGACAAAGGGTATTTCTCCGCTCATGTATGTACTGGCGGTCGTCTTTGTCCTGAAATATTTCATGCTGTAAAAAGCAGCCGACTCAAGAAAACGGAGCCTTCCAGTAACTGACAAAGTGATATAACACGCAGGGTCAGGCACGGCCCTTATCCTGGCATGATACAAAAGTACCACTACACAGGCGGTGAAAGCCGCTTATGCAGTGGTACTTTTTTAATGTCTCTTTCCGGCTTGCTGCAGCTCCCGCACACGGATCTGCCGCAGTCATATTTTATTTCTTTTTTCCGAATCCTTCCGCGAAGATCGTCTTGTCGATTGCAAATATGATCACCATCGACACGCCGCCCGTAACCACGGTCGTCACAATATTACGGATCCCATCCGGAACATGGAATGCAGCCGTCACCGGATTCCAGATACAGGTGAACAGATTCATGACAAAGAAAACGCCGAGCGCGCCGGCAAAATGGCACAGGATCTGCCGCACTACCGGACCTTTACTGCGGAAAGTGACATTTCGCTGCAGAGGGAAGTTGATGCACTCGCCGATGATAATAGAAGTGAAATTGGCCAGCGTGAACGCCAGACCTCCGTCCGCCAGGCTGTTTCCGATCACCGCCAGCGTCAGCGGAACCCCCATCACCTGTACGTTGATACCCGGCCATGCCCAGGCAACATCTCCCACAAGGCCATGGAACAGGCCCGGAAGAAAGGTCAGCAGGCCCCATTTTAAGAACGTTACCACATAACTGAAGATAAGGAATAATCCTCCTTCACGGATCCACTGTGCGGCTTTTGGATGCTTTTCTGCAAAATTACTCATTTCTGTTCTCCTTATACAACGTTTCTCCTGCTGTCTCCCGCTAAAGAATATTACATAAAACTATTATACTTTATAACAGGCATGACCGCTAGTATTTTCACGCTGCATTTGCGGAAATCAGTCTTCGGCACATGGGCCTGCCAGAGCAGCTCATTTTTTAAAATACGGCGCATATTTGGCGGCAAGCAAAATGGCTTCCGCCATACTGATCTCGCTGACGATTCCCTTGCCGGCGATGTCGAAGGCCGTTCCGTGATCCACGGACGTGCGAAGGATCGGCATACCGTTGGTAATGGAGATCGTTCTGTCGAAATCAAGTGTCTTAGTCGCGATATGTCCCTGGTCATGATACAGAGATAACACACTGTTGTAACGACCGATCGCCGCCTGATGGAACACAGAATCCGCGCCGATGGGACCGACTACGGGATAACCTTCCTCCTGCAGTTCTTCGACCGCCGGTATGATCTCATTCACTTCCTCCCAGCCGAACAGACCGTGTTCGCCGCAGTGCGGGTTCAGCCCGGCGACCGCCATGGTGCCTTCCGTGACGCCGAGGCGGGCGAGTGCAGCCAGGCTCTCCTTCACACAGGCCTTAATATTGTCTTTTGTGATATCCTCCAGCATATCCCGGAGGGATTTATGCCGGGTCAGGAAAAAGACGCGCAGACCGTTCGTCTCGAACATGGTCAGCGGATCCGGCGTTCCGGTCAGAGCGCCAAAGATTTCTGTGTGTCCGATAAAAGGCACCTTGGCGGCATGCAGAGCTTCTTTATTTATCGGCGTGGTCGCGACGGCGTCAGCCTCGCCGTTCATGGCAAGCTCAATGCTTTTTTTAATATAGGCAAATGCGGCCTTACCGCACATTGCCTGCACGGCCCCGAACGAGAACTGCGCCTGATCGATATTATGAAGATCGATCAGGTTGAGAACTCCCGGCCGGTAATCGCCGTCAGCCGGTCTGGTCACAACATTGACCATAAGCTCCGCGCCGACGATTCCGATTGCTCTTTCCATGACCTGCCGGTCGCCGATCGCAATCACATCCGCCGCGTCATTCACCTTTTTTTGCGCGCATGCCTTCGCTGCGATCTCGGGGCCGACGCCCGCCGGATCTCCGATCGGCACTGCAATCAGCGGTTTCTTCTCTATCATACTCTTTTCCTCCTCCGCGCCGCCTGCCGGCGGATCCTTATAATTAGGGTATGCTGAATAGACTCAGTTTTTACGCAAAACGCAAATATTCGAACGTGTTTTCGCTCCGGCAAAATTGTATATGAGTCCCATTTTCAGCGGTAACAAAAAATGTGTACA
>JAZRKZ010000063.1:0-4379 GCA_045646565.1 Lachnospiraceae bacterium | reverse complement strand
CATCCATAAGGATCCGGATGTTCTCCTTGGGCAGCAGAGAACTGATCTGCCTCATGAGCGACGCATAGCCGTACCGGACGCCCTGCGCGTTCCAGTGGCCGCCGTCGTAGGAGCGGTAGCAGACCAGTTTGCCCGCCGCTGCCGCCTCCTTGAGCTCGTTGTTGACCACGTTCATGTTGAGCGCCGGGTAGTTATTTGCAATCGTCTGCATCAGGTTGATCTCCGAGTTCGGCCGCACCTGTGTGATGAACCCTTTCAGATTATCGGGATACACGTCCACCTTGTAGGGGAAGACGGACATGCCGAACTTGATTCCCTGATCCTTAAAATAGTTGTTGATATCCTGCATGCGGCTGATGAACGTGGCGACTTCCTCATTTGTCATGACGTCCTTATGCTGCAGGTTGTTGATCGTGAGGCCTTCGGCGTCAAGCGAGTAGTACCAGTCGTTCATCACGATGGCGGAATCGCTGCGGAACTCATTCAGATACCCGTAAAACAGGGTATTGTAGAACGACTTCGCTATGTCGCGGCCGCCGCAGTTGTCATCGATCCTGTTCTCTATCTCGGTCGTCAGCCCCTTGTGCGGCACCAGCGTGGCCGGCGCCTTTGCTTTCCACCGTTTCTCATCCGCCTGCAGCCCGCCGCCCGACTTATCGGAAAAGATAAGCGGCAGAGCCAGCATGGCGATAAAACATGTGATCACTATGAGATCGCAGATCTTATTTCTCATCAGCTGCTCCTTGCAAATGTAATTCGAATTCTCTTTTTAAAGACGCCTCTTCCTGCGGATCAGTATCTGATATACAGGAACGTCTGGAACGTACTGCTCATCACGACCAGTATGCTCACAGCGAGGAGGCCAAGATAGGCAAGATCCCAGATACGGTTCTCCCGCATTTTCTCCTCGATCCTGTCAAGGGTCGGCGTACAGCACACAATGCCCGCGATCAGTGTCAGGACCATGCGCTGGGACAGATACCATCTCAGCGTAAAGCCGGAGTTCCAGGTACTGCCTAATCCGAAAAGTGACGGCAGGAAGACCAGGGCGTCGTTGAAATTCTCGAAATAGAAGAAGACCCAGCCGATCATGATAAGGAACAGGGTGATCACGTGCCTAACAAGATCCGGCAGGATGATTCTCGAATTTCTCTTCAGATATCGCTCCACGCACAGGATGACGCCGTTCCAGGCACCCCAGATAATATAGTTGAGCGTCGCGCCGTGCCAGAAACCCGCCAGAAGGAATGTCAGGAACAGATTGATATACGTGTTGCCGGAACGGCTGCCGCCGATCGGGATATAGAAGTAATCGCGCAGCCACTTGGACAGCGACATATGCCATCTGTGCCAGAATTCGGTCAGGGACATCGAAATGTACGGATTATTAAAGTTCTCCTTGAAATCGATACCGAACATTTTGCCGAGACCGATCGCCATGTCCGTGTATCCTGAGAAATCCAGGTACAGCTGGATCGTGTAACTGATGACGCCAAGCCAGGCGAGGACCGGCGAATTGTTGGTCGTCCCTAAAATATCATGCGCGACAACGCCGATCTGATCGGCCAGAAGGACTTTTTTCGCAAGGCCCACCGAGAACCTTCGAATACCTTCCGTGAATCTTGCCGCCGTGAACTCCGGCTGGTTCATCTGCTTCGTGACATCCGAATAGCGGACGATCGGACCTTCCACGATCTTCGCGAAGAAGGACATGAAAAGCGCAAATGACAGCACATTTCGCTGGGCCCTTATTTTCCTCCGGTACACATCGACCAGGTAAGCGATACCGGACAGCGACATGAAGGAGATGCCAAGAATGAACTTCGCATATTTAAAAAAGATCAGGATCGCCACATCAAGGGCGATACCGACGCCGAGAAACAGCTTCTCGTACAGCTCCTGCCCCGATTTCTTGTATCTTTCAATCAGCAGGCCGTCCACGTAATTAATGATGGTCATGACCAGAAGGACCGGAAGCGCCGTATAGTCCGCCCACGAATAGAATACAAGAGAAGCGATCAGAAGGACCGATATCCTAAATCTGGGAAGGAAAATCGCGATCGGTATATAGACCGTCAGCGTCCCCAGAAGGAATATGAACAGAAACGTATTTGTTGAAAAACCCATGAAGATCAGATCTCCTCGTATATTGTGTGACCGCTTTTTCCGTGAACCGGAAAAAGCGGTCACACTGACATATACTCTAACATATCGCAATCGGATAGGGAAGCCCCTTCTTCCCGCGCGGCAGGAGCTTCTTTCTGCGGGCACGACCTGCAGGCCCGGCCTTATCACGAAAAAAAGGAAGAGCGACATCTCACTCTTCCTTTCTGATTACTTCGCGTAGTCCACCGCACGGCTCTCACGGATCACGCTGACTTTGATCTGACCCGGATATTCAAGCTCCGACTCGATCTGCTTCGCGATATCTCTGGCGAGAAGGACCATCTCAGAATCATTGACCTGATCCGGAATGACCATGATCCTGACTTCACGTCCGGCCTGAATTGCAAATGACTTCTCGACACCCTTGAATCCATTTGTAATATCCTCAAGCTGCTTCAGACGATTGGTATACGTATCCAGTGTTTCGCGTCTTGCACCCGGACGGGCCGCGGAAATTGCGTCCGCCGCCTGGACAAGACAAGCGATAAGCGAGGTAGGCTCCACATCACCATGGTGGCTTTCCACCGCATTGATGATGATCTCATTTTCCTTGTATTTCCTGCATAGATCAGCGCCGATCTGAATATGGGATCCTTCGGCCTCATGGTCGATCGACTTGCCGATGTCATGGAGCAATCCGGCACGTTTCGCAAGACGGATATCACATCCGCATTCCGCTGCCATAAGACCCGTCAGCTGTGCGACCTCGATGGAATGCTTCAGAGCATTCTGTCCGTAGGATGTACGATATCTCATACGGCCGAGATACTTGATCAGTTCCGGATGCAGGTTGTGAACGCCGACTTCAAATGCAGCCGCTTCACCATCCTCACGCATGCGGGACTCGACTTCCTTGCGCGCCTTTTCGACCATCTCCTCGATCCTGGCCGGATGGATACGTCCATCGACGATCAGTTTCTCGAGAGCGATTCTCGCGATCTCGCGGCGGACCGGGTCAAATCCGGAAAGGACGACAGCTTCCGGCGTATCGTCGATAATAAGGTCGACGCCGGTCATTGTCTCGATCGTGCGGATATTTCTTCCTTCGCGGCCGATGATCCTTCCCTTCATCTCGTCGTTCGGGAGCTGGACAACCGAAATCGTTGTCTCAGCGACATGGTCCACGGCGCATCTCTGAATCGAGCTTACGACGATCTCTCTTGCCTTTTTCTCCGCATCGTCCTTGGCCTGCTCGACCAGTTCACGATACAGCTTTGCCACATCCACCTTGACGTCGTCCTGTACCCGCTGATACAGGAATTCCTTGGCTTCCTCTGTGGTCATGCCCGAGATTCTCTCCAGTTCCTTGACGGCCTGATCATATAATTGATCAATTTTCTGCTTCTTCTTCTTTAGCTCGTTATCCCTGGCTGCGAAATCTGCTTCACGCTTTTCCATCGCGTCTGTCTTACGATCCAGTGCATCTTCCTTGGACTGGATGCGTCTTTCCTGCTTGGAAATCTCCGCTCTTCTGTCTTTGATCTCACGGTCGACCTCGTTCTTAGCCGCGAGGGACTGTTCTTTCACTTCAAGAAGAGACTCACGCTTCTTGGTTTCAGCTGTCTTGATGGCGTCATCAATAATGCTTCTAGCCTTCTCTTCAGCCGTGCCGATCTTAGCGGCATCTGCCTTTGTCTTATTGTCTATGGCAACCTTGTACGTGATCGGAAGTGCGATTAAAAGAGCCAGGATCACCACTATGAAAACTATAGTTGGCATGTCAGGAGCACCTCCATTATTAAATTTTCATTGTACAGTAATACAACTAATTTAATAATATATCTAACTTTTAAAATTATGTCAAGCGGCACACTTGCATATTTCTGCCCCTCTCCGCACTTTTTTCTAAGGCGCATCTGTTGAGCCGCTCCATCCGCCGCGCTTATTCCGGATCCGTTTCCGGATCGCTCCTGATCTCGCCGAGGACTGAAAGAATATCCGGACTCGAGAACCCTTTTCGGGCAAGATATGCCGCCGCTTTGGCGTACGTTTTCGGATCGGCCGGATCCATGTTCTTCAGTTTTTTCCGGGCCATCGATCGTACAAGTTCTCTCTCATCCCCTTCTAAGGCGGTGTCCAGAGCCTCATCGATGATCTGCCGGTCCACGCCCTTGTTCGTGAGGTCATAGATGATCCTCATACGGCTTTTTTTGTTTTTCGCGGCGTCGATATACCTCTCCGCGTACCTTCTATCGTCTATATATCCGAAAGAT
>JAZRKZ010000062.1:0-2264 GCA_045646565.1 Lachnospiraceae bacterium | reverse complement strand
CTATACACTCGGCAACGCGATGCCGCTCGACATGTGCGACACCTGCCTCTGCATGGGCGCAGGTATCAACATTGCGCAGGGAGTGTGGAGAATAGAGCCGGATACGAAGGCATTTGCATTCGTAGGAGACTCGACATTCTTCGCGTCGGCGATCACCGGTATCATTAACGCGGTCTACAACCAGGCGGAGATGACGGTGTGCATTCTGGACAACTCGACCACCGCGATGACAGGACATCAGCCGCATCCGGGGACCGGCAGGACCATGATGGGCGAGGTCGTCTCCAAGGTCAGCATCGAGGCGGTCCTGCGCGGTATCGGCCTCACGTTCGTCGAGACGGTCGATCCGCTGGATCTTGAGAACGCTGTGGACACGGTCCGCAGGGCGCAGGATGAGCCGGGCGTCAAGGCAGTCATCTTCAAGTCTCCGTGTGTCGCGATCACGAAGCCGCAGGGCAAAGCGTTTATCGACCCGGAGAAATGTATCGGCTGCAGGAAGTGCATCCGCGAGATCGGATGTCCCGGCATCATCATAAATGACGGTTATGTGTGTATCGACGATTCGCTCTGCACGGGCTGCGGCCTGTGTGCGCAGATCTGTCCTGTAGGCGCGATCGGAGGTGAAACGAATGATTAAGAATATCGTTCTTTGCGGCGTCGGCGGACAGGGAACTGTCCTCGCGTCGAAGCTCCTTGCTGCAGCCGCGATGGAAAAGGGCTTTGAGGTCATGAGCGCGGAGACCATCGGCATGGCGCAGCGCGGAGGTAATGTGTTTTCAAATATCCGTATCAGCGACGGCGAGGCCATGTACGCGCCCATGATCGGGACCGGCGAGGCGGACCTCATCCTCGGTTTCGAGCCGGGCGAAGCGGTGCGAATGCTGCCGTTCCTCAAGGAGGACGGGTATGTCATTTGCAACAAGCGCGCGGTCAAGCCCACAACGGCGACGCTCACCGGGGCAGCGTATGACGGCGCTCCGATGATCGAGTATCTGCAGAAAAAAGTCGCGGACGGCCATCTCTATATCGTGGACGGCGACGCGGCTGCCGCAAGCCTTCATAATCCGCGGGTCCTCAATGTCGTGCTGCTCGGCGCGGCGGTAAGGACCGGGGCCCTTAATCTTGCGGAGGAGGATATCCTCGGCGTGATGGATAAGGTCATCAAGGAAAAATTCGTGGAGCTTAATAAGAAGGCTTTTATGTATACGAAGGAATAAGGTAGAACGCCTGTAAGGAGGATTATTATGAGAATTACTGAAAAGCAGCTGGCCCAGGTCAACGACCGCATAGAGGCGCTTGTTTCCGCGGGCAGCTTTTACGGACAGAAACTGAAGGAAGCGGGAATTACGAGAGTGGAGAGCGTCGATGATTTCACGTCTCTTCCGTTCTCGGAGAAAGCCGATCTGCGCGACGCGTATCCGCTCGGCCTTATGACAGCTCCGGAGGAGGAGATCGTGCGTATCCATTCTTCATCCGGCACGACCGGCCTGCCGGTCATCATCCCCTACACAGCCAAGGACGTTGACGATTGGGGCGAAATGTTCAAGCGCTGCTATGAGACTGCGGGCATTACCAACATGGACCGCATTCAGATCACGCCGGGCTACGGTCTCTGGACCGCGGGCATCGGCTTCCAGAACGGCTGCGAGAAGCTCGGCGCGATGGCGATCCCGATGGGTCCCGGCAACACCGAGAAGCAGCTGCAAATGATGATGGACCTGAAGTCCACCGTCCTCTGCTCCACATCCTCTTACGCCCTGCTCCTTGCTGAGGAGATTGAAAGGCGCGGCATCAAGGATAAGATCCATCTGAAGAAGGGCGTTATCGGCTCCGAGAGATGGGGAAAAGCCATGCGCGAGCGCATCCAGAGTATCCTCGGCATTGAGCTTTATGATATTTACGGCCTGACCGAGATCTACGGACCGGGCATCGGTATCAACTGCAGCGAGTCCGATTACATGCATATCTGGGATGATTATCTCTATCTTGAAATCATCGATCCGAAGACCGGCGAGAACCTGCCGGACGGCGAGTGGGGCGAGATCGTCATTACGACCCTCGTGAAGGAAGGCGCTCCTCTCATCCGTTACCGCACACACGACCTGTCCCGCATCATTCCGGGCGAGTGCCCGTGCGGCAGATCCTATCCGCGCATCGACATCATCAAGGGCCGTACGGACGACATGATGAAGATCAAGGGCGTCAACGTGTTCCCGGCTCAGATCGAGGAAGTCATCTCGAAGTGCGACGGAGCATCCAGTGAG
>JAZRKZ010000061.1:0-10100 GCA_045646565.1 Lachnospiraceae bacterium | reverse complement strand
TGCGGGCAGTCATATCGGGCAATTAAAGACAAAAGCACCTGCCGGCTTGTGGCGCCGGCAGTCATATCGGGCAATAATTGCAGAATTCACCTGCTAAAATCGGAGGAATTCGAGCTTGTCGGCGGGTGAATCTGTTTGTTTTTCGTGATTTCACGTGTCGGAAAACTCAAAAAACAAGATTTTGTGCAGTCGTATTTTTTAAAAAATGCGGTTAGTAACCGACAACTCTACTCGCGATTTTGCCGACAGGTCGTTTTTTTGCTCCGTGTCCCATACAAGTGGAGGGATTTTAATAAAAACAAGCTTTTGAGCGGTCTCGCTGCCTGAAAACCTCGAAACTAGCCGAGAGTGTTCCGCAGTCACATTCTTGCCAAAAGAATCGACTGCCCTGATCCGGACAACGTCACAGCGAAGCGGAGGCCGCAGGGATTCATGTCAGCGCCGGCTGACAAAAACAAAGCAAAATGAAAGAAGGACCAGGGATTTCACCAATCAGTGAACCCCTTGGTCCTTCTTCTGCGGGAACTGTGTCATTTCACAGTCCTTTTTTCTTTATCTCAGTGGGGGAAGACCCTCGCTTCTATAAGCGGTGGGTAAATCAATATCCTGCTTGTCTCAGTGGCGGGTCACAATCCCCTGCTGAGATAAACGCTCCGCGAGGATGCGCAGGGATTCAGGTCAGCGTCGGCTGCCATCTTCCAAGCTGAACCTCTGCAGTCTCCGCTCTGCTACGGTCGGCTTCTTAGCTCAGTGTCATGCCGGCAGTTAAGCTCATGACCAGGATGGCCAGGATAGCGACCGGCGCGATATACTTGATAAGAACGGAATAAACTTTGGCAAGGCCAAAGCGGACCCCGCACTGTTCCATTTCCGCGATCGCGTTTTCAGGTTTCCACACCCATCCGACGAAGATACAGCAGCCAAGAGCGCAGACAGGAATCATGACTCGGTCGGTCAGGTATTCCATGAAATCACAGAAAGCAGGATAGGTGACGCCGTTGGCGCCATCGAACCAGATGCCCTTCAGCGGAACTGCCGCCTGCGTGCAGGTGTACAGACATCCGATCAGGAACATGACGGTGCAGACAATGATGGTCGTGCGTGTGCGCTCCCAGGAAAAATGCTCCGTCAGGAAAGCTACAATACTCTCTACCAGAGACATGCAGGAAGTCAGAGCCGCGAAAAGAAGCAGCACATAGAACACAACGCCGAAGAACGTACCGCCCGGCATCTGATTAAAAACATTTGCCAGAGAAACGAAGGCGAAACCGCCGCCCTTGCCGATTTCATTTTCACCGAGGGTAGCGAACACTGCGGGGACAATGATAAAACCGGCGAGGAAAGCGACTAGTGTATCCATTGCGCAGATCAGTGCCGTGTTCTTAGGGATATTCTCCTCCTTGGGAAGGTACGATCCGTATGTGATCATGATGGCCATGCCGATGGACAGCGAGTAGAAAGCCTGTCCCAGCGCTGACAGGAAAGTGCTGAATGTGACCTTGCTCCAGTCAAGTGAGACCATGTACTGAAGACCTTCAGCGGCACCGTCAAGAGTGACAGCACGCACAAGCAGGATCAGCAGCAGGATGAACAGAGCGGGCATACCGATCTTGTTGAATCTTTCGATACCGCCTTCCACGCCCTTGATAATGATAACGGCGTTCATGAGCATAAAAATAGCTGCGAAAAGAAGGGCCACCCATGGGATGGATGTCGTGCCGTCGCCGTGAAGGCCCAGCATGTTGTAGAAATAGCCGAGAGAATCTGAGTAAATACTGGAAGATTCAGTTGCGTAGCCTGCGACATAGCGCAGTACCCAGCCGCCGACATGGGCGTAATAGCAGGTAATGACAAAAGCACCGATGACGCCGATCCAACCGACCCAGGCGAAATTTTTGTGGCCGAGCTTGTGGAAGACGCCGACGATATTAGCCTGGCTTGCCCGGCCCACAGAAAGCTCCGTGAGCATCATTGGCGCGCCGAGGAATATGACGATGAGAAGATAAATCAGCAGGAAGCATCCGCCGCCACCTTCATAGGCTCTTCCCGGAAATTTCCAGATGTTGCCGAGTCCGACAGCGGACCCTGCCGCTGCAAGTATGAAACCGATTTTGCTGCCCCATTGGGCTCGTTGATTTTCCATAAAACCTCTTCCTTTTCCATAAAACTTATCACGGATTTCGGAGCCGGCCGGCTGCTACAGGCAGGCTCCCAAAAACGCAACGTTAATATTATACTTCTATCAATTAGTAATTTCCAGATAATAATGATAAAAATATTATCCTACCCTGCTTTGCTGCCGGTAACGAACTGTGGGATGCGGCCTGTCTGAATTGTTACTGTTATCAGAGTGCCTAAAGCAATTTACACACAAATTTGGACTTGACTATGGCCGTCTTGAAGTCTGGGGGCCGTGCCTTGGCACGCCTCTGAGTAAAATATGAATAAATCGACTGCCGAAAATCGTGCCGGCAATCATGTGTGCGAAGGCTTCAAAAGTCTGGGGGCTGTGCCTCGGCACGCCTCTGAGTAAAATATGAATAAATCGACTGCCGAAAATCGTGCCGGCAATCATGTGTGCAAAGGCTTCAAAAGTCTGGGGGCCGTGCCTCGGCACGTCACACAGCAAAAAATGAAATATTCGACCGCTCAAATATCGTGTTTACAAGCATGTGGGGCAGTCAGATTTCCTATTTTATATCAATTTACGTGCTAAGAATTGAATTTCGAGTCATTTTGAGCAGGAGAATTCTTCAAAAACAACGGTTAGTAACCGACAACTCGCTCGAAATAAGACGAAAGGCTGCCACCAGCTCTTGCTAACCCACTCCCCAAAATATGATAAAAGGCATATAGAGTCCGACAAAAGGCCGCCATCAGCTCTTGCCAACCCGATCCCAAAGAAATACGACAAAAGGTAAAAGCTGTTGCTGCTTTTTCAGAGTCTATGCATTATGTCGAATTTTTTGAGGTTCGTTTAGCAAGAGCTGGTGGCTGCCTTTTTTCGGGCTCCGTGCCTTTTGTTAAATCCCTCCCCGTGTCAAGGACACGGAGGGGGAATTTTTCGACTGCTTTTAGCACAGCATGGCTTCGGGATATACATGTCGTATCCAGGGTAAGTTGTCGGTTACTAACCGCGGTTTTTTGAAAAAACGACTGCCCGACAAGCCTGTTTAAGGAATGAACTTCACCCGTCGGGCGGGCGATTTTTTGAAAAAGAGCTTTTTTGCGTGCCGAAGGAGAGTAAAAAGACCACTTTCGGGCAGTCGAATTTACTAATAATCGGGAAAAGCACCGTCTAACCGTGGTGGCCATAAAGCCGCGGCTTCTTTATTAGCTGCCAGATTTTTAGAAAAGAGTTGCTTTCTGTTTTAAACATATATTTGAGCTGCATTAGCGCCCCGTAAACAGGCGAAAACATAAATTGCTCGAACTTTGAACACAAATTGAACAATTATTCACCTTATAGTGGCACCAAGTAACACACAGTTACTTTGCGCGGCGAAAAGCAGGAAACTGCCGGCCGCGGTTTGAAATCAATCAACCTCACGCGCCAGAGTATCTGGCGTCATCTGAAGATCCGAAAAGAGGACTTTCAGGACAATCGCCATCTGAGAATCCGAAAAGAGGACTTTCAGGACAACCACTATATTAAGGAGATAAATATGAAAAACAAACGATTCTTAGCACTTATGACAGCACTTAGCCTTACAGCCGGTCTTGCCGCCTGTGGGACAACAACTACGACGACCACTGCGATACAGACAGAATCAGCTGCTGCGCAGTCAGAGACTGGCGTTAAGGCTGATACCGCAGAATCAGCCAAATCGGAAGAGACAACTGTCACAGCACGTGTTGACAGTGTATCCGATAATACAATAAATGTAACCCTCGGAGAGCTTGGCGGTATGAAGGGCGGCCCGGGCAGCGGCCAGACCCCGCCGTCGAAGCCGAACGGAGAGGCGCCGTCAGATGCGAGCGGCAGCGGCCAGACCCCGCCGTCGAAGCCGAACGGAGAGGCGCCGTCAGACGCGAACGGCAACAGCCAGACCCCGCCGTCAGACGCGAACGGCAACAGCCAGACCCCGCCGTCAGACGCGAACGGCAACAGCCAGACCCCGCCGGAGATGCCGAACGGAGCGCCTGGCGGAATGGATATCTCAGCCATGTTCAAAGCATCGGACGAGACCGCGACGTATACAATCGACGAGTCAGTCCTCGACGGCATCACGCTGGATCAGATCACTGAGGGAACTATCCTCACCATCACGCTGGATAAGGAAGGCAATGTCACAAAAATCGCAGAGGCGAAGATGCATGGCGGTCCTGGCGGCCACGGCGGTTCCGGCGCCCCTGGCGGTTCCGGCGCCCCCGGCGGCATGGGAGCTCCGGGAGGGAACTCTGCCCCAAGCGAGTATTCAGCTGTTACGACCTATGCCGAAAATACAGAGACCAGCGGCGAGACCTATACATCGACCGGTACGGACGAGAATGCGGTCCTTGTTGACAGCGGAGCTTCCGTTACCATCGACAAAGCGGACATAACAAGGACTTCCGGTGACAGCACAGGCGGCGACAGCGCCAGCTTTTACGGAGTAGGCGCGGCTGTACTTGCCAAAGACGGCACGCTTAATATAAAAGACACGACGATCACAACAGACGCGTCTGGCGGTACGGGCGTTTTCGCTTACGGCGACGGCACTGTCTATGTGGAGAACACGACGATCAATACGACTCAGGATACATCCGGCGGTATCCATGCGGCAGGTGGCGGAACGCTCTACGCATGGGATCTGAATGTCACAACGAACGGAGGCTCCGCGGCGGCGATCCGCTCCGACAGAGGCGGTGGTACAATGGTCGTCGAGGGCGGTTCCTACACGTCGAACGGTACCGGTTCTCCTGCAGTCTACACGACGGCAGATATCACAATTGACGATGCTGATCTGACTGCGACCGGGTCTGAAGCTGTATGTATCGAAGGTCTCAATTCACTCAGACTTTTCGACTGCGACCTGACCGGCAACATGCCGGAAAACGACCAGAACGATGTCACATGGGACGTCATCGTCTATCAGAGCATGTCCGGCGACTCGGAGATCGGCACAGGCAACTTCAGTATGGTCGGCGGAACATTGACCAGCAAGAACGGCGGTCTCTTCTACACGACCAACACATCGAGTGAGTTCCTGCTCTCCGATGTGGACATCAACTACTCAGATGATAATGATTTCTTCCTTCAGGTGACCGGCAACACGAATAAGCGCGGCTGGGGCAGTGCAGGTGCAAATGGCGCCCAGTGCAACTTCACCTGTGACAACCAGGAAGCAGCGGGCAAGATCGTGTACGACAGTATCAGTACGCTTGATTTTTACCTGACAAATGGCAGTAAGCTGACCGGATATTTCATCGACGACGAGACATGGGCAGGTAACGGCGGCAGCGGTTACTGCAATGTATATGTGAGCGCCGACTCTACCTGGGTCGTGACGGAAAGCTGCTCGATTGATGCGCTGTATGCAGCCGGTTCCGTTGTCGATCAGGACGGAAATAAAGTGACTGTAAGAGGCGAGGACGGCAAGGTCTATGTCGAGGGAACAAGCGGAATATGTGTGACAGTCGCATCTTACTCCACGGAGGATAAGAGCGCCGACGCCCTTGAGATGCCCGCATACAGCGACTATAAGGTGACAAAGCCGGAGAAGAATTGATCAAACTGATGCTTGACTAGCGCTTCCGGCAGTTGCAGAATAAACTTAAAAAGCTGGAAATTTTGCCGGAAAGGAATTTTATGAAAGTCTGTCTTCTCAACGAATCATTCCCACCCGTTCTTGACGGCGTTGCAAATGTCGTCGTCAACTACGCCAAATACCTCCCTACGGCGTTCAATTCGCCGGTCATTGTCGGTACGCCGCGCTATCCGGACGCCGACTATACAAGCTATCCGTATGAGGTCGTCGCATATCCGAGTTTCAACACGGCTGCGGCGGCCAGCGGCTACCGCACAGGCTATCCTCTTCAGGAGAAAGCTGTGTCAAGGCTGGTGGATTTTCAGCCGGATATTATTCACAGCCACTGTCCGGCGTCAGCGAACGTAATCGCGCGTCTTCTGCGCGAGCGCACGAAAGCGCCGATCGCTTTCACCTATCACACGAAATATGATATAGACCTGCGCAGGATATTTAAAGTGAGCGCGGTCGCCGACGAGTCGATCAGGGTTATGGTCAGCAACATCGAAGCCTGCGACGACGTATGGACTGTCAGCCGCGGCGCGGGCGAGAGTCTGAAAGCGCTCGGTTTTACCGGCGATTATCATGTCATGAACAATGGCGTTGACTTCGACCGCGGCCGCGTTGCCCCGGAGGATGTAAAGAAGGTGACAGCGGGCTATGATCTGCCGGAGGGCGTTCCGGTGTTCCTGTTCGTCGGCCGCATTATCACTTACAAAGGGATTCCGCTGATCCTCGACGCGCTGAAGATCCTGTCCGATGCGGGGCAGGACTTCCGCATGGTATTTATCGGAAAAGGTCCCGACCTAGAGCTTATGCAGAGCAAAGCCGCTGATCTTGGCATTTCAGGTGACAGACCGGGCAGAGGCAAATGCATCTTCACCGGCCCCATCTACGACCGCGACGCGCTCCGGGCCTGGAATACGAGGGCTGACCTTTTCCTGTTCCCGTCGACATTTGATACCAACGGTCTCGTCGTCCGCGAGGCGGCAGCCTGCGGCCTTGCCAGTGTGCTCATCGCAGGATCCTGCGCAGCGGAAGGCGTGACTGACGGCCGCAATGGCTTCCTGATCGAAGAGACGGCGGAGTCGATGGGCGCGTTTTTGGTGAGGGCGTGCGGGGAGATTGAACATTTGCATGATGTAGGCCAGCATGCGATGGACGAAATTTACATGTCATGGAAGGATGCAGTAGCGGAGGCCTACGAGCGCTACATGTGGATCCTTGAGCAGCACGCGCGCGGCCAGCTCAGAGAGCGGCCGGCCCAGACGTCCGACTTCTTCGTCAGGATGGCAGCCCGCAATATGGACGATCGAGCAAATGCCCGCAGAGTCTATAACGAAGTCTTCAACAACTTCAAGGACACCGCTGTCGGCATGATGGACAACATTCAGGAGGCCGGCAGCGAGATCGAGAGCATGTTTGACCGGCTGAGTGAGAATACGACCGGCAGGGTGCAGCAGGCGCTGGACGATGCCGGAAAGAATGTGCAGCAGGTCCTGGACGATGCCGGCGAAAAGATGAAGAAAAATCTTGAATTTATGGCCCAGGAGACAAAGGAAAGCTATGATAAACTGATTTCTGATACGGAGTGAAGCGCGGCAGTACGAGAAAGGACATGACATGGACCGGGAATTCAGAAGGTTGTCATTATATCAGATATGGATACGGAGCTTTTGCGACGGGAACGGAGACGGGATCGGCGATCTGTACGGCGTCTATGAGAAGCTGGATTACATCGCTTCGCTCGGCGTCGACGGGGTCTGGTTCTCGCCAATCTACCCGTCGCCGAACGCGGACTATGGGTATGATATCTCGGACTACAAGAACATCCACCCGGATTACGGGACGCTCGACCAGTTCAAAAAAGTGCTGGATAAGGCGCACGGGCTCGGGCTTGTCGTCCTTCTGGACCTCGTCATCAACCATACGTCCGACGAGCATCCGTGGTTCATAGAGAGCTGCAGGGGCAGGGACAATCCGTACAGCGACTACTATATCTGGCGCGATCCCCGTTTCAAAGGAGAAAGCAAGCTCCCGCCCAACAACTGGTACAGTCAGTTCGAGGGGCTCGCGTGGGAGTATAATGAGCGGAGGGGGCAGTATTACCTGCATGTATTTGCAAAAAAGCAGCCGGATCTCAACATGGATAACCCGGCTGTCCGCGAGGAAGTAAAGAGCATCATGCGGTTCTGGCTCGACATGGGCGTGGACGGGTTCCGCGAGGACGTGATCACTTACATTTCCAAGAGGGAAGGACTGCCGGACGGGATTCCGTTCCTGCCGGCCATCAACGGCCTGCCGTTCTACAAGGACGGGCCGAATCTCATGCAGTATCTCCATGAGTTCCGGGATGTCGCGCGCAAGTACAATGCTTTGCAAATAGGTGAAGCCCCCATGACCCCCGTCTCCACCGCGCTCACATATATCGCCGGCGAGGACAGGGTGCTTGATATGATGATCCAGTTCGACACGATGATGGCGGACTGCATTCTCACCGAGTATGTCTGGCACCGGTTCAGCCTGCGCAAGCTGAAGAGAGCGTTCACAAAGTGGCAGACAAGTCTCGCCGGGAAAGCATGGAACGCGCTCTACCTTGAGAATCACGACCATCCGCGCATTATCAGCCGCTACGGCGATGAGCGGAATTTCTGGCGGGAGTCGGGCACCTGCCTTGCGGCCACCTACATTTTCCAGCAGGGCTGTCCGTTCGTCTATCAGGGGCAGGAGATCGGCATGACCAATATCCGCATGAGGACGATCGATGAGTATCTGGATGTGTCATCAAAGAATGCCTATCATGCGTTCCGGACGCATTCGTCCGAGAAAAAGCGTATGTCCTACATCCACGTGTCGAGCCGCGACTCCGCACGCACGCCGATGCAGTGGGACGGATCGCCGCACGCCGGTTTTTCGTCCGCGGAGCCATGGTTCAGGGTAAATCCCAATTACCGCCGGATCAACGTGGAGGCGGAGGAGAGGGATCCGGACAGCATCCTCAATTTCTACCGGAAGTGCCTTGCGCTGCGGAAGAATTCGGATGTCCTCCTATTCGGCGACTATAAAGAGTACTTCGCGCTCCATCCGAGGCTCTATATGTATGAGAGGTCATACAACGGGGAGCGCGTGCTGGTGGTGTGCTCCTATGCGAAGAAAGATATGAGGTTCTCCTTCCCGAAGAGCTGGAGAAACACGGAGAGGAAGCTGCTCCTGACCAACTATGGGGGCGATCGCCCGCCTTCGCGGCGCGAGAGTGATGAGGCTTCCGCCGGGGGCGTGCTGCGGCCGTATGAGGCGAGGGTGTATGCAATAGAAGATTGAAGCTGGCAAGATTTGTGAAAGAAGAGTAAAGGCAACTCAAGCGTTCATAATTTGGCTGCAGAGTTGCCTTTGAGTGTGAAAGGCAGCAAAATAGGCAGGAATCGTTGGTTTGAGTTGCCTTTTGAAGCTGGCAAGATTAAGGAAAGAAGAGTAAAGGCAACTCAAGCGCACATTTTCTTGGTGCAGAGTTGCCTTTGAGAGTGAAAGGCAGCAAAACAGGCAGGAATCGTTGGCTTGAGTTGCCTTTTGGAACTGGCAAGATTTGTGAAAGAAGAGTAAAGGCAACTCAAGCGTTCATAATTTGGCTGCAGAGTTGCCTTTGAAAAAAGAAAGCAACTCAGGATGTAGAAAACAAGCTCCCGTGTTGCCTTTCAAAAATGCGAAAGCAACTATCTTGCTCTATAACATGGAGAAGAGTTGCTTTTTGGGGGAAAAGGCAACGAAAATCTTAAAAAAAGGCAACTTAGTTGCTCCAAAATAAGCAAACAGTTGCTTCGCCCGAAACAGCGAGAAGAGCAAGAATTTGGTTACATATAACATCTCAATCCTAGTAGACCGCAGCTCTACAGAAGTAAATCAGCAAATGAATACTCCCACAAGCTTCTTGCAGCCACCTAGTCATTTTTTGATTCAAGGTTTTTGATTCAAGAAAAAAGATACTGTGCCGAAGAGCGTCCGAATGTGGTATTATAAAAGTTCAGAACACTATTTTTGCGTGTCAGAGGAAACTGAGATGGATAATGAAACAAGACCAAAGAAACGACCGACGGATCGCTATGCGGATGCCGGGCGCACAGGCCGGAGAGCGGGCGCCACGCGCAGGAGTCGCGGCGAAGAGTCCGCAAGTACGGACAGGCCAATAGAAGCCCGCAGGAGGGCTGGTGCAGCCGTAACGCCCAGAGCGAATAAAGCCCGCCCGTCTGATGAGCCAGCAATAGCGAACAAGAACCGCCCGTGTGATGAGCCAGCAATAGCGAACAAGACCCGCCCGTCTGATGAGCCAGCAAGAGTGAACAAGAACCGCCCGTCTGATGAGCCAGCAAGAGTGAA
>JAZRKZ010000060.1:0-2114 GCA_045646565.1 Lachnospiraceae bacterium | reverse complement strand
CCTGTGCAGACGTTTGAGGAGCCCCGCGCACGCCACCATGATCACCACGATCAAAATACCGACGACTACCGCCGCGATCCATACGCTGAGCTTATTCTGTTCGTGAGTCTTCGCGGATTTTTCCAGCGCCATCGGCTCCTCCTTCCCGTCAGCTCAAGAGCTGCCGGCATATCTCGACTTTCTATGTGCAACCATCTTACCCCTCTGCTTCCGCATCCGTCAATGCGCTGTTCAAAGAGTTTAGAAAGAGTTCAGAAATCGCTTTCCGCTGCCGGGGAAGTCTCTGCGTCCGCTTCCGGCACGGGCAGATACCGGAACAGTTCCTGCGCCGCTTCTTTGCGGACGTTCTCCTGCACGGCGAGGACCTCGACGCGGGTCTCGCGGTTCCCAAAGGAAATGCCGATAATATCTCCCGGCTTCACTTCCGCGGAAGCCCTGGCGACCTTTCCGTTCAGTGTCACTCTTCCGTTGTCACAGGCTTCATTGGCGACCGTGCGCCTCTTGATCAGCCTCGAGATCTTCAAGTATTTGTCCAGTCTCATAACTCTCCTTCCGGCCGCGCGGGACCCGGCGCCCTTATTTGGCCGCCGGACCTCCGCAGGACCGTGCTTTATTGCCCTATACAAGGATAAAGCCCGGAGAAAAACTCCGGGCTGTCCGTACCGATTATTCATTCTGATCGTGCCCGGCGCCGGCTCCGCCGCGCCGTTCCGGCCACTTTCTATCCGATCATTTATCAGATGATCGCATCCTTAAGAGCCTTGCCGGCCTTGAACTTAGGGGTCTTGCTGGCCTTGATCTCAAGAGGCTTGCGGGTGTGAGGATTGATGCCCACTCTTGCAGCTCTCTCACTTACTTCGAAAGTGCCGAAGCCGACAAGCTGGACCTTCTTGCCATTCGCCAGTTCCTCTGCAACTGTATCTGTGAATGCCTTAAGAGCTTTATCAGCATCCTTCTTGGAGAGGTTAGCCTTATCAGCAATCGCTGCGATCATTTCTGTCTTATTCATTATCTTTCCTCCTGCTCAAATACGAGACTTTCTGTATAATTGCTTAGTAAATTATAAATAGATACTCCGACGTTTGTCAACCTGTGAAAGGCCCTCAAACGCTGATTCACCCACTATTTTCGTATTTTTTCGAGGACACGGCGCCCTGCCGGATCCCCCGGCAACTCCGCCGGACATCCGTGCGGCCTCCCGCCGGGCCATAACGTAAAACCGCTCATTTTCTCACGGTTCTCCGTCACATCTTCACGAAATGCCTCATCAGATATTCCCTGTCGTTGTGCTCCGGGACATTAAGGACTTCCTCCAGCATCTGCGCCAGAATACTGCCCACCTCCCTGCCCGGCCTGACGCCGGCAGCGATGATGTCCGATCCGTTCACGGCGAGGCTCTTCAGATTCAGGCAGTCGCCGCGGAACATGATCCTGTCGTAGATCATCCTGAGCTCCGCCGTATAAGCGAGTTTGTCATCCCGCTGATACAGGCTCTGCGCCATGGTGTCCGCGTGCTGGATCTCAAGATAGAGGGGAAAGAGATCCTCTCCGATCCTGACGATGGCCTTTCGCACGGCCGGTTCCGTCAGCCGCATGCGCAGGTCGTGGTACCTGACGAGCGTTGTCACCTTCCGGAAGGTCTCGTTATCGTACTTGAGCCTTTTCAGGACCGTTTTGGCGATCTGATAGCTCTCCTCCGGGTGCCCGTGAAAATGGTCGATCCCCTTCTCGTCCGTCGTCCGGGTGCCCGGCTTGCCGAAATCGTGCAGCAGCATCGTCAGTCTCAGGATCCTGTCCTTGCGGATCAGCGCGGCGCTCCACATCGTGTGCTCGCCGACGTTGTAGCAGTGGTGCGGATTGTTCTGGGGCGTCTTCATGCACACGTCAAATTCCGGAAGGAAGACCGCCGTGATCCCCGCCGCATATGCATTCATGAGCATGTCGGGATTGTCGGAGAGCAGTATTTTCTCCAGTTCATCCCTGATCCTTTCACTGCTGATCTTCGCGAGGTTCCCCGAGAGCTTTGAAGCCGCACGGAGCGTCTCCGGATCGATCTCATACCCCAGCTGCGCGGCAAAACGGAAGGCCCTGAGAATGCGCAGCGCATCCTCCGT
>JAZRKZ010000059.1:0-17788 GCA_045646565.1 Lachnospiraceae bacterium | reverse complement strand
TCGGCTGTGTCGATCGGCGGCGATATTCTGCATCTCATCACGTTCATCGCGATGGGATTTTCCTCGGCCGGCCAGGTCCTGATCTCCCAGTACGTCGGCGCGGGGAAGATGGACAATGTGCGGCGGCTCATCGGGACGATGTTCACGCTGCTCCTTGGGATCGCGATCGTCATTTCCGCTATATGTTATGTGTTTCGCGTACCGATCCTCCTTGCGCTCAATACGCCGCCGGAATCCTACGCCTATACGATGGACTATATGGTGACCT
Source organism: Lachnospiraceae bacterium (assembly GCA_045646565.1). Lineage (GTDB taxonomy): Bacteria > Bacillota > Clostridia > Lachnospirales > Lachnospiraceae > Chordicoccus. Next base: position 17,520 of record JAZRKZ010000059.1, on the reverse strand, counting down.
GCCTTGTGGGTCTCATTTTCATATACGGCTACAATATCGTCTCCGCGATCCTTCGCGGTATGGGGGATTCGAAGAGGCCGTTCGCGTTCATTGCGATCGCGGCGGTGCTGAATACGATCCTCGACATTATCTTTGTCGGATTCTGCGGGATGGAGGTCTTCGGAGCTGCTCTCGCGACGGTCATCGGGCAGGCTGTCAGTTTTATCGTTTCGATCATCTACCTGTATCACCGCAGGGAGGCGTTCGGATTTGATTTCGCGCCCGGAAGTTTCAGGATAGACCGAAGAATTGTCATGCCGCTCCTCAGGCTCGGGATCCCGATGGCGATCCAGTCTGCTGCAGTCAGCTTTTCCAAGATCATTCTTACGTCCTGGATCAATTCGGAGGGGGTCATCTACTCCGCGTTGTCGGGAATCTATAATAAGACCGGTCTCATGATCGGTATTGTCTCCAACTCGTTCACTGCCGCCGGAAGTTCCATGGTGGGTCAGAACCTCGGCGCAAAGAAGTATGACAGGGTGCCGAAGATCCTGGAAGCGGTGCTCGCTGTAGGTTTTTTGATCTCGACAGTCGTTTCCGCTCTGATACTGCTCTTCCCGGAGGCAGCATGTGAGATCTTTACCAATGACGCAGCTGTTCTTGCGGAGTCCGCGATCGTCATAGCTCCGATCGTTGTTAACTTCTACGGTTCCGCGACGAGATCGGGAGCGTTCTCCATCATCAACGGGTCCGGGAACTCAAGACTGAATCTTCTGGTCGCTGTCCTTGACGGAATGATCGCGAGAGTCAGTCTGGCGGCCTTCATGGGCTATGCCCTCGGCATGCGGTGCCGGGGATTCTGGTTCGGCGACGCGCTGGCGGGGTTCATGCCGTTCGTGATCGGCAGCGCGTTCTATCTGTCGGGCCGGTGGCGGCGGAGTGTCAATGACCGGCTGCGTGATGAATGACAATGCGCTGATGGCGGCAAAAACCTGTCTGCCGGCAGGCGTCAAGGCGTATGAACTGTGTAGAATATCTCGTGCAGGCACATTTAGGTGACATTTTGTCTCCGAAAGTGTATCATGATATTGGCGGTTATATTGTCCGGCTTAGTATGGACGGAAAGCATGCGCAGTCCTGCCGTTCATTTTGTAGAATAAGGAGCTGTAAGCTATATGATAGAATTAGGAAAACTTCAGAAACTGATTATTGTAAAAATTGAGCATCACGGCGCGTACATCGGTGAGACGCGGGAAGCCGGTCCGGATGAGAGAGTTCTTCTTCCGGCCAAACAGATCCCGGAGGGAAGCCGTGTCGGTGATGAGATCACGGCGTTCATCTATCGCGACTCGCAGGACCGCCTGATCGCGACAACGAACCGGCCGAAGGTGCTGCTTCACGGTGTTGCAAAGCTTCCGGTCAGGCAGGTGACGAGGATCGGCGCATTCCTCGACTGGGGGCTTGAGAAGGACCTGCTCCTTCCGTTCCATGAGCAGACGAAGAAAGTCAAGGAGGGTGAGGAGGTCCTCGTCGCTCTGTATGTCGATAAGAGCAGCCGCCTCGCGGCGACCATGAAGCTCTACCCCTATCTCAGGCAGGATCCGCCGTACAGGATCGGCGATACGGTGAAGGGCACCGTCTACCAGTATGCGCCGAACTTCGGCGTGTTCATCGCCGTCGACAATATGTACTCGGGCATGATCCCGAAGAGGGAAGCGCCGACCGGCGTATATCCCGGCGATGTCCTGGATCTGCGCGTGACGAACGTGAAGGAGGACGGAAAGCTGGATCTCTCTGCGCATAAGAAAGCCTATCAGCAGATGGATGAGGACGCGGAAGCCGTTCTGGGCGTGATCCATGATGAGTATGACGGGGAACTGCCGTTTGACGACAAGGCGGATCCGGAGAAGATCCGCGAGGTCTTCGGTCTCTCGAAGGCAGCATTCAAGAGGGCGGTCGGTAAGCTGTATAAAGAGCGTAAAATTGAACTGGAACGTGGTATAATAAGGGAAATATGAGTGTCAGCCAGGGAAGATAAGCTGACCGGAAACAGAGGATAAACATATGCAGGAGTTTTTTGACAACATAATTGAGACGGGTATCGGCTACATTCCGGAGTTCGACATGAAGGAGATCATCCTTTATGCGGCGGCTCTTGTCATCTGCCTCATTTTCGCGATGTTCGGCTACAAGCTGCTCAGAATGTTCGTGGCGCTTTTCAGTCTTCTCATCGGCGCGTTTGCAGGCCTTGCGCTTGCGGATTTCCTGAAACTCGACGACACATTCCACCTTGTCATGCTCCTTGTCGGCGCCGTGATTTTCGCCCTGCTGGGATCCTTTGTCTATAAGCTGGGAATATTTGCAATCGTGGCCAGCTCGATATTTGCATCTGCCATGGCAGTCCTTGCGACATTTGTCACCAATGAATACCTTGTGCCGGCGTCGCTTGCCGCATCGCTGCTCATTGGGATATTTGCCGCGTTCTTCGAGAGGCCGATCGTTATTGTGGTATCGTCGGTCGCGGGCGGCATTATGTTCGCGAATACGCTCACGGAACTGATCCTGTCAAAGATCAAGGCGCTGGATCCGTCCGGCGTCACATCCGCGGCAGTGCTCGTGGTGGGCGGAATTATCGCCATCTTCGGCATGTACTGGCAGTTTACGCATACATCAAAGGAATGAGGTGACAATGCCTTTTACACATCTGCACGTCCACACGGAGTACTCTCTCCTTGACGGATCAAATAAGATTAAAGAATACGTTGCCCAGGTCAAAAAGCTGGGCATGGACAGCTGTGCAATCACCGATCACGGTGTCATGTACGGCTGTATTGATTTTTATAAGGAATGCATGGCTCAGGGCATCCGGCCGATCATCGGATGCGAGGTCTACGTCGCGCCGCACAGCCGTTTTGACCGTGATACGGCGGGCCGCGAGGACCGTTATTACCATCTTGTCCTCCTCGCCGAGAATAATCAGGGACTGGCCAATCTGACGCATATCGTGTCGGCGGGCTTTACGGACGGCTATTACTACAAGCCCCGCGTGGATAAGGAGATTCTCCGGCGGTATCACGAGGGTATTATCTGCCTGTCCGCCTGCCTTGCGGGAGAGATCCCGAAGGCCATCTCCCGCGGCGACTACGAGGGAGCGAAGCTGGCAGCCTGCGAATACCGGGAGATCTTTGGAAAGGACAATTTCTTCCTGGAACTGCAGGACCACGGTATCCCCGAGCAGAGACATGTGAACCGGCAGCTTGTCCGCATGCATGACGAGGAGGGCTTCCCTCTCGTATGCACGAACGACTGCCATTACACCTATAAGGAAGATGTGGACTCCCACGATATCCTGCTCTGCATCCAGACCGGCAAGAAGGTCATGGACGAAGACCGCATGCGCTATGAAGGAGGACAGTATTATGTCAAATCTCCGGATGAGATGGCCTCCCTGTTCCGCTTTGTGCCGGAGGCGGTCGCGAACACCGAAAAGATCGCGGAAAGATGTAACGTCAAGATCACGTTCGGAGAGAGAAAACTTCCGAAATTTGACGTTCCGGAGGGATATGATTCCTGGACGTACTTAAATAAGCTCTGCAACGAAGGTATCCGGGAACGATATGATCCGGTCACCCGGGAACTGCAGGAACGGCTGAACTACGAGCTTGCTACGATCCGGAATATGGGATTCGTCGACTATTTCCTGATCGTGTGGGACTATGTCAAGTTCGCGCGGGATCACGGAATTCCGGTCGGTCCGGGCAGAGGCTCGGCGGCGGGGTCCGTTGTCTCCTATTCGCTTGGCATCACCGATCTCGACCCGCTGCGTTACAATCTGCTCTTTGAGCGGTTCCTGAATCCGGAACGTATCACCATGCCCGATATCGATATGGATTTCTGTTTCGAGCGCAGGCAGGAAGTCATCGACTATGTGGTAGAAAAGTACGGCCGCGAACGAGTAGTCCAGATCATCACGTTCGGCACGATGGCGGCCCGCGGCGACATCCGCGATGTTGCGCGTGTCCTTGACCTGCCTTACGCGGAGGCGGACGCCATCGCGAAGATGATTCCGAAAGAACTGAATATCACGCTCGATAAGGCTTTGCAAATGAACCCGGAGCTCAAAAAGCGCTACGACGAGGAGGAGAATGTCCGCTATCTGATTGATATGGCCCGCCGCCTCGAGGGGCTTCCGCGCAATGCGTCCATGCACGCCGCGGGCGTTGTCATTTCCAATCTGCCGGTCGTCGAGTATGTTCCTCTCTCGAGAGCGCAGGACGGCTCGATCACGACCCAGTATACGATGAACACGCTGGAGGAGCTGGGGCTCCTTAAGATGGATTTCCTGGGCCTTCGGACCCTGACGGTCATAAACGACGCCTTAGAGCTCGTGAACGAACATGCAGCTGTCCCGCTCGACCTCTCCAAAGTCGACTATGACGATCCGGCGGTCATGGACATGATCGGCCGGGGAAAGTGCGAAGGAGTATTCCAGCTCGAAAGCGCCGGCATGAAGAGCTTTATGAAGCAGCTGAAGCCGCACGGGCTTGAGGATATCATCGCGGGCATCTCCCTCTATCGGCCGGGGCCGATGGATTTTATCCCTAAATATATAAGGGGCAAGGAGCATCCCGAGACAGTCACCTACGACTGTGAGGAGATGCGGCCGATCCTGGAGGAGACGTATGGCTGCATGGTCTATCAGGAGCAGGTCATGAGAATCGTTCGTGACCTCGGCGGTTACAGTCTGGGCCGCAGCGATCTGGTCCGCCGTGCGATGTCCAAGAAGAAGGCCTCTGTCATGGAGAAGGAGCGCCGGAACTTTATCTACGGAAATGACGAGGAGGGCGTTTCGGGCTGTCTGGCACGCGGGATCCCCGAAGCCACAGCGAGCCGCATCTTTGACGAGATGATGGATTTCGCGAACTACGCCTTCAACAAGAGTCACGCTGCCGCCTACGCCGTCGTCGCGTTCCAGACGGCTTATCTCAAATATTACCATCCGGTCGAGTTCATGGCGGCGGTCATGACTTCGGTCATCGATAATCCGGATAAATGCGCCGAGTATATCATGCACTGCCGGGATATGAAGATCGATATTCTGCCGCCGTCCGTCAATTCCGGCTACGGCCGCTTCACGACGGAAAACGGCAGGATCCGCTACGGTATGTATGCAATCAAGAGTATCGGCCGGGGAGTCATTGACCAGGTCGTCGCCGAACGGGAGGCGCGGGGCTCCTACGAATCGATCAAGGATTTTCTCGAGCGGACTTACGGTAAGGACATGAACCGCCGCGCGATCGAAAATCTGATCAAGGCGGGCGCGCTGGATTCTCTCACGGGGACACGGAAACAGCTCATGCAGGTCTACATGCCGATCCTGGATTCAGTGGCAAATGAGAGCAAGAATAACATGGCGGGGCAAATGAGCATCTTTGACTTTATGGCCCCGGAAGTAAAGAAGCAGTATGAGATCACGCTGCCTCCGGTGGGGGAATTCAGCCGGGAAGAGCTGCTTGTATTTGAAAAGGAAGTTCTGGGCGTCTACCTTTCCGGACATCCGCTCGAAGAGTATCAGAAGCTTCTGGCAGGTCGTGTGACGGCCTACTCTACGGACTTTATGCTCGACGAGGAGACCGGGGAACCCAAGGTGACAAACGGTCAGCGGATCACGATCGGCGGTATGATCACCGGCAAGACGATCAAGTATACAAAGACGAACAAAGTCATGGCCTTCATCAATGTCGAGGACCTGGTCGGCACGGTGGAAGTGCTGGTGTTCCCGAAGGTCTACGAGGAGAACAGGGACGCGATCGAGGAAGACAGGAAGGTCCTTGTGACCGGCCGGGCGTCTAATGAGGACGAACGTGCCAGCAAACTGATCGCGGACAGGATCGTCACATTCGAAGATATCCCGAAGGATATCTGGCTGGCTTTTGCGGATAAGAACATGTGGAACAACTACGAGCGGGAGCTGACGGAACTCCTTACGGCCACGGAACGCGGGGAGGACAGAGTGATTGTCTATATCCGCGACGTAAGGCAGATGAGAGATATGACGCGCTCCGGAAAGATCCGTGTCACGCCGGATCTGCTCGGCCGCATGAAGATGGTCCTCGGCGAGGAGAACGTGGCTGTCAGGGCGTCAAAGGCGTGAGATGGCGCCTTCGAAGGACGTCGTTTCGTGTGTGGAAAATGCGTTCGTCAGGGCTCTTCCTGAGGGCCGGCCGGTTTGTACAATATCGTAAAAAAAGCCCGACAAATCGCCTATCCATTATAAAAAGTGTTGAAAAATCAACCTTCTTGCTTTAGAATAAAAAGGTAAACATGCACAGCTTTCAATATCAAATGTGCGCAGGAAACGGAAATATGTACAAAATACTCCTGAGGGGGCAATGAAAATGGCTGAGAAAAAGATTAAAGCAATCGGTGTTCTTACAAGCGGCGGCGATGCGCCGGGAATGAATGCGGCAGTTCGTGCAGTTGTTCGTCACGGTCTGACGAAGGGAATGAAGGTCTTTGGTATCAAGAGAGGGTATTCAGGCCTCATCGACGAGGAAATTATTGAAATGAAGGCCGGCAATGTGTCCGGTATCCTTGGCCTTGGCGGCACCGTTCTCGGAACAGCCCGCTGCAAGGAAATGCGCACGCCGGAAGGTATCGCAAGAGCAGTAGAAGTATGCAACAAGTTTGGTATTGAAGGCCTCGTTGTTATCGGTGGTGACGGCTCCTATCGCGGCGCTGAGAAACTTGCCAACGAAGGCATTAACGTTGTCGGCGTTCCGGGAACGATCGACCTTGACATCGCCTGCACAGAGTATACAATCGGCTTCGACACCGCTGTCAACACAGCTATGGACGCGATCGACAAAGTCCGTGATACATCTTCCTCTCATGAGAGATGCTCCATCATCGAAGTTATGGGCCGTGACGCCGGCTACATCGCCCTTTGGTGCGGTATCGCCAACGGCGCTGAGGACGTTCTTCTTCCGGAGAAATATGACTATGATGAGCAGAAGCTGATCGACAACATCATTGATAACAGAAGACGTGGTAAGACACATCACATTATCATCAACGCTGAAGGCGTCGGACATTCTGCTTCCATGGCAAGACGTATCGAGGCGGCGACAGGCATGGAGACACGTGCTACGATCCTCGGCTACATGCAGCGCGGCGGCAGCCCGACCTGCAAGGACAGAGTCTATGCTTCCACAATGGGATGCATCGCGGTCGACCTGCTTGCAGAAGGCAAGACAAAGAGAGTTGTCTCCTATGCGAACGGCAAGTTCCGTGATTATGACATCAACGAAGCCCTTGCAATGACCAAGGCGATTGATCCGTATCAGATCGAGATCTGCGCGTCCCTGTCCCACAACTATTACAAGTCAGAAGAAGCTGCGCTTGATATTAATGAGGAACTGTAATCAGGTGACATACTCATTTAAAGATGTAAAAAACCTTATAAAAAACAAAAAGGCCCGCGATGAGCAGGGCCTTTTTGTGACGGAAGGGATCAAAATGTTTTCCGAGACGCCGATGGACAGGGTCGTATCCGTATACGCCACTGCGGAATGGGCGGCGGAGCATCCGGAAATCATTGCAAGGATCCCTGCCGGTACGGAGCGGGTGCTTGATGTGCGGACGGAGAGATTCGCGGGAATCTCGGATACCAGGAGTCCGCAGGGAATCATTGCGGTCGTTCGAAAAAAGCGGTATACACTGGCGGATCTGATCGGGAACAGCAAAGCGGCAGGGCGGTCCGCGTCCGGCGGAGAAGTACGGAAAACAGCCCCGCTCATTGTTGTTCTTGAGAACCTGCAGGATCCGGGCAACGCCGGGACGATTCTTCGGACCGCGGAGGCGGCCGGCGCTTCGGGCGTGATCCTGACGGAAGGGTCGGTCGACGTTTATAATCCGAAGGTGATCCGGTCAACAATGGGCTGTATTTTCCGAATGCCCCACCTGTATGTGGATTCTGTGGATAATCTGCTGACTGAGCTCCGTGCGGCGGATATTACGACCTATGCAGCCCATCTGCGCGGAAAGCTCTCGCATTTTGAAGGAAATTATATTGGCGGGACCGCTTTTTTTATCGGCAATGAAAGCCGCGGTCTTACAGAGGAGCTCTCCGCGAAACTGGACGTTCTGATGAAGATCCCGATGTCCGGACAGGTCGAATCGCTCAATGCGGCGATGGCCGCAGGTATTTTGATGTATGAGGCGAAACGCCAGAGGATACTACATGAGAGATAAGCATTCACCGGAAGAAATACTATATATAGTTGTTACGGTCGTGCTCACGATTCTTATTCTTGGGTCGCTGATGCTGATGCTCCTGACAGATGAAGTGCGTATTCCGCGGATTACGTTCTTTGCGTTCGGCGTCATGCTCAATTTCCTTCTGGCGGTCAACAATCTGATTCGTAATCAAAAGCGTGGTTATGCATGTATCGTGATCGCGGTCATCTGCGCGATCATGACGGTGAATTCGATCTTAGCGGAATAAGAAAGGGATAACATGGAAAACATTACACTTTGCGGTGCCAGCTGGTACGAGCAGAAGTATTACTTTAATCCGGCGTTCGATAAACTTCCCCAGTCTGTCAAGGATGAACTGCAGATCATGTGCGTCGAGTTCACGGAGGACGTCGGCGGCGTGCTGACCATCGAATTCGAACAGGATAAAAAGCCGCATTTTACCGTGCGCTCCATGGAGGGAGACCCCCGCTTCGACGAAATTGGATCGGAACTGAAGATCAGGAAGCTGCAGCAGGAGAAAGGGGAACTCATGGAGAAGCTGTCTGTGTTCTACCGGCTCATTGTGCTGGGTGAGAAGTCATGAGCATGAGGACTGTCAGGATCGGGGATGTCACACTGGGCAATCCGTTTGTTCTGGGTCCGATGGCAGGCGTCACGGACCAGCCGTTTCGGATCCTCTGTCATGAGCAGGGGGCGGCGCTTGTCTCAATGGAGATGGTCAGCGCCAACGCCGTCAAATACGGAAACAAGAAGACCCTCGACTTCATCAATATAGCGGAAAAAGAGCATCCGATCTCGATGCAGCTCTTTGGACCGGATCCGGAAACGATGGTCCTTGCTGCGGAGCGGCTGGCAGGCGAGCCTTTCGATATTCTCGACATCAATATGGGATGTCCGATGCCGAAGATCGTGAACAATAATGAGGGGTCGGCCCTCATGCGCGACCTGCCCAGGGCCGGGGCTATTGTGAGGGCAGTGTGCGCGGTGTCTGACCGGCCGGTCACAGTCAAGATCCGCGCAGGCTTCAACGAGCATGAAATCAACGCTGTCGAGGCGGCCAAAGTACTCGAGGACGCGGGCGCTTCGGCGATCGCGGTCCACGGGCGGACCCGGGAGCAGTATTACACAGGGAAGGCTGACTGGGAGATCATCCGCAGAGTCAAGGAAGCGGTGAGTATTCCGGTCATCGGCAACGGGGATGTGAACTCGGCGGAGGATGCCGCCCGCATGATGCGGGAGACCGGCTGCGATGCGGTCATGATCGCGCGCGGCGCCAGGGGAAATCCGTGGATATTTGCAGACTGTCTGCATTATATGAGGACGGGTGAGCATATGAGCGCGCCGGACCTTGATGCGTGCCGGGCGATGATGCTCCGCCATGCCAAAATGCAGCTTGAGGAAAAGGGGGCTCATCTCGGTATCCTTCAGATGAGGAAGCATGTCGCGTGGTATACGGCGGGATACCGTGATTCGGCGGCGCTTCGGAACAGGATCAATCAGGTGACGTCCTACGAGGAGCTTGAAGAGGTCCTTAATGAATGGTAAAAAACATATCGCCATTCCTTCCGGCCTGTGTGTGGTACGTGGGTCAGATGGAATGGCGATATCGTCGAATGTAGCATCTTTCGTTATGTGCAGGAGTCTTGCCATAGAGCATGGGCCGGGCAAACCTGCTTTTTTCTTCGGTCTTATTTAAGGTAAGCGACGACCTCGAACGGTCTGAGGACCGAAAGGAGTTCTGTCTCTGCCTCCGGATAATCCTGGACCAGTACTTCGGCCCCGGATGGAATGGCAAAGGCTTCGCCGAGCTTTCTGTCCTCGCCGACGAGATTGGCAAAGACGTAAAGCGTCTCGCCGTCCAGCTCTCTTACATAGGAGATGATGTCGTCATTGCCGGGATCCGTGAAGGAGATGGAACCCTCCGCGATGATTTTCTTCTCTTTTCTGAGCCGGATCAGCTTTTTGTAGAAGGCGAGGATCGAGTCGTCGTCTTTTTCCTCGGCTTCGACATTGATATAGGTGTAATTGGCGGGAATCTCGATCCACGGCGTGCCGGTCGTGAAACCTGCCGCGTGCCCTGCGGTCCACTGCATTGGCGTACGGCCGTTGTCACGGGAACGCTCATTGACGATCGCCAGAGCCTCTTCCGGGGTCTTGCCCTCGTCCTGAAGGATCCTGTAATAATTCAGGGATTCAACGTCCTTGTACTGTTCGATGGAGGTGAAGCCGGTATTGGTGATACCGATCTCCTCGCCCTCGTATACGTACGGCGTGCCGCGCATCAGGTGGGTCAGCGCGCCCATCATCTTGCCGGACTCCTTCCAGTAATTCTTGTCGTCGCCGAAGCGGGAGATAGCGCGCGGCTGGTCGTGGTTATCCCAGAAGAGGGCGTTCCACGCATTCTTGTCCGCCATGCCTTCCTGCCATTTCTTGAAGAGGCTCCGAAGCTCCACAAAGTCCGCCGGTTTCAGCGCCCATTTCTGGCCGTTCAGATAATCGACCTTCAGATGGTGGAAGCTGAAGACCATGGAAAGCTCTTTCTCATCCGGGTTGGCGTAGCGTACGCAGTTCTCCAGTGATGTCGAGGACATCTCGCCGACTGTGACGTAGTTCTCGATCCCGGTGTCGCCGACCAGTTCTTTCAGATACTGGTGGATGCGGGGGCCGTCTGTGTAGAAGCGGCGGCCGTCGCCTGCAAAATCATCCTCATAGACATCCGGTTTGGAGATCAGGTTGACGACGTCGAAGCGGAAACCTTTCACGCCTTTTGTCTTCCAGAAGCGGATGACTTCTTTCAGCTCTTCCCTGACTTCCGGGTTCTCCCAGTTGAGGTCGGCCTGGCTGACGTCAAAGAGGTGCAGATAATATTTGCCGATTGACGGAACATATTTCCATGCTGAACCGCCGAACTTGGAGACCCAGTTGGTGGGCTCGTGGCCGTCCACGGGATCTTTCCAGATGTAATAGTTCATGTACTTGGGATCGCCGGCCAGGGCTTTCCGGAACCATTCGTGGTCTGTCGATGTGTGATTGAAGACCATATCGAACATGAAACCGATGCCGTATTTGTCAGCCTCGGCGATCATCTCCTCGACGTCCTCCATTGTCCCGAAGCGCGGGTCGATCGCGCGGTAGTCCGCGACATCATAACCGTTGTCGTTCTGCGGCGAGACAAAGAAGGGAGTCGTCCATACATAATCGATTCCCAGCGATGCGAGATAGGGGATTTTTGAGGTGATGCCCTTGATATCGCCCACACCGTCGCCGTTGGAATCCGCAAATGATCTCACATAAATCTGATAGACTGTACTGTCATGAAAACTGCTCATGCTTTATCCTCCGTATATATAGTAAGCTGAAAGCTGCGCGGTACATCCCGGATGATGATCAGGCTTTTCCGATGCCCTTTGCTCTTCCGACTATGACTGTGGAGAAGAAGGGGACGCAGATTGCGATCAGCATGGAGATAGCGAACGGCACATACTTGGCCGGTACGATCGACAGGATGCCCGGGAGACCGCCGACGCCGATCGAAAGGGCCTGTACCTGCATGAATACCGAGAAGATGGCTGCCAGCGCGGAGCCGGACATAGCGCATACGAACGGGAACACATACTTCAGGTTAACACCGAAGATCGCCGGCTCTGTAACGCCGAGGTAGCAGGAGATGCAGGACGGGATGTTGACTTCCTGTGCGTTCTCATCCTTTCTCTGAAGGTAGATCATACCGAGAACTGCGGAACCCTGCGCGATATTGGAAAGAGCGATCATCGGCCAGAGCATCGTGCCGCCGAACTCAGCGACAAGCTGAAGGTCGATCGCGTTGGTCATGTGGTGCAGACCGGTGATGACCAGCGGAGCATACAGGAAACCGAAGATAGCGCCGAAGACGACACGGATCGGACCAGTGATACCAGCGTAAACAACTGCGGAGATGGCGGAACCGATCTTCCAGCCGATCGGGCCGAGAATGAAGTGCGCTGCCATGACCGCAAGGGTGATGCTAAAGAACGGGACAAAAATCATTGAGACGACGTTCGGTATGATCTTTCTGAAGAACTTCTCCAGGTAGACCAGTGTGAAGCCTGCCAGCATGGCCGGAATGACCTGAGCCTGATAACCGATCATGTTGACCTGGGCAAATCCGAAATTCCACTTCGGAATATCTGCCGCAGCAGTTCCGGCGACCGCGTAAGCGTTGAGCAGCTGGCCGGAAACAAGTGTGAGACCGAGGATGATGCCGAGCATTTCCGTTGTTCCCATCTTCTTCGCGATGGACCAGCAGATACCGACCGGGATACCTACATGGAAGACCGCTTCACCGATCAGCCAGAGGAAGTGGTCAAGGCCTGCCCAGAACTGGGAGAGCTCTACGAGTGTATGACCGCCCTGGAAAATATAAAGAGAGTCGATAACGTTTCTGAAACCGAGGATAAGACCTCCGGTGATGATGGCCGGCAGGAGCGGTGCGAAGATTTCTGCAAGAACTGTCGCAACTCTCTGAAGAGGGTTCTGATTCTGCTTTGCCGCCTGCTTGACTGCGTCCTTGGAGACGCCGGAGATTCCGGATACTTCCGTAAAATCATTGTAGAACTCTGATACCGCGTTGCCGATGATGACCTGGAACTGACCGGACTGTGTGAACGTTCCCTTGACGACTTTCATGCCCTCGATCTTGGCGACATCTGCCTTCTTCGGGTCGTTGAGAACAAAACGCATTCTGGTCATACAGTGGGATACGGCACCTATGTTTTCTTTACCGCCCACGTATTCCAGCAGTTCTTTTGAATCCTCTGCAAACTTTCCCATACTTTTTCCTTCCTTTCTTTTGCTGCTCTGCACCTAGTGAACCTCATGCATGCCAGTCTTTTAGTTGATCGTCACTTTCAGCAGAATTTCTTTTGTTCTGGACTCATATTATCAATTTTTGTTTCAACAGTCAATTGGCTTGTTTAAACAAAACTTGCTTTACATATTTGTAACTTATGCGCAACGGGTCGTACATATGAACAAGTTTGAAGGGGCTATACTTGTGAATATTACACAATTAAGACGGAGGAGGCTTGTTCAAGCGGTTTGCACAAAAACAACCGAACTTGTTATTTGGAAAGTGGAAAAACCACTGGAAATATTCGGGAGAACTGGCGGATATGAAAAAAGGCTGCCGCATCATAATGCGACAGCCACAGATTATTAACGTTTTGAGCGCTTGGCCTGATTGTAGAAGACGAACCGGTCCGGTCTGTGCCGCGACTCCGTATACTCGAACATAATGCCCATCGAGTTATATGTATGGGACGCGACGACTACCACACAGTTATAATCGCGAAGGTCCATAATGTTCTGATCCATCTCAGTCCGTCTTTCGACTGTGAGCTTTCTGAGAGTCGTCATGATCGTCTCGCCCAGCGTCGATTCGATATATTCGTAGATGGAGTTTTCAGCGATCTCCGGAGAGAGGTCCTTCACGACAGATTTCAGGAACCAGTTGTGATCGATGATGAGCGGTTCGCCGTCAAAGCACCGGGCTCTTACAATATAGTATACTTCCTGCCCTGCTTTAAAGCCGGTCCTTCTCGCAAGCTCCTCGTCGATCACGATTTCCCCGAAGTACACGATCTTTGTCCGGTAGTCCATTCCGTTGCGAAGCGCCGCTTCCTTCATTGTCTCAATACCGCCGAATGAGAAAAGCGAAGGCTGCGTGGGCCGCCATATGACAAGCACTCCTTTGCCGTGAATGCTCTGTACATAGCCCTCATCCGCAAGCTGGGCGATTGCTCTCCTTACTGTATTCCTGGAGCAATCGTAGTCTACAATGAGGGTATACTCAGACGGAAGATAGGAGCCGTTGCTGTACGCGCCGCTCTCGATCTTGCTGCGAAGATCCTCGTATATTTCATGATACTTTGATGCAGGCATGATTTTGTCCCTCCCGTGGAAAGTCTACTTAATGATAGCATACGAAAGTACGTGCCTGCAACTGCGGCATGTCTGAGTTCACCGCCGCATAGATTCAAAGGACCGGCACAGCGATCATTATCTTCGATCCGCACTCACACGACCAGCTCGTACAGCTGTTGGACGTCTAAACTCTGCCCGGCGAGAGCGGCCTCGATCTCAGGTCTCGCATCAGGCGGCGCGCTCCAGCACATTCCGCACCCGGCTGAGATCTCTCGCGGTACGGGAATAAGTCGTCCTGGTATGCCGTTGGCCAGACAATACTTTTCCATTGCCATGGCGGAGGTCGTTGTGTGGAAGGTTACAATGAATCGGAGTTCTTTCTTTCTCATTCTGCCAGTTCCTTTACTGCGCTTATTGCGGCGTCAATTTCTTCTTCTGTGTTGAAATAGGAAAAACTAAAGCGTACGGCTCCGGTTTCAGATGTCCCGAGGGCCTGATGCATCCTTGGAGCACAATGGGCTCCCGGCCTGGTGGCGATATCGTAATCTTCCGCCAGTATGTCGGATATAGTGCCCGAGTCGTAATTCCGGATGTTCAGGGCTACAATAGCACACCGCGCGTCTTGTGACAAGTCTCCGTATATGCGTACGCCGCAGATATCCTTTACTCCGTCATAGAAACGGCGCATTAGGGCGATTTCTTTATTATGGATCTCTTCCACACCGGTCTCCAGAATAAAATCCAGTGCAGCCGAAAGCCCTGCGAGACCATGGCCGTTCAGTGTTCCGGCTTCAAGCCGGGTGGGATACTCTGACGGCTGGGTCGTAAGATAGGACTGCACGCCGCTGCCGCCGACCTTAAAAGCCTGAATTTCTACTCCTTCGCGGATACAGAGACCTCCGGTACCCTGCGGTCCCATAAGGCCTTTGTGGCCGGTAAAGCAGAGCACATCGATACCCATGCGCTCTATGTCGATTGGCACGCAGCCAGCAGTCTGGGAGGCGTCAACGACCAGGAGAAGTCCGTTCGCGCGGGCAAATGCACTAATTTTTTCGAGGTCGAGCATATTTCCGGTCAGGTTGGAGGCGTGTGTGCAGACGATAGCACGGGTCTCCTTCCGAAGAAGGGGTGTGAGATCTGCATAGTCAATACAGCCATTCCCGTCGGCAGGGAGAAAATCCAGCCGGACGTCGTGTTCTGTCCGAAGGCGGTACAGCGGGCGCAGGACCGAGTTATGTTCCAGGTCGGTGCTGATGATATGGTCGCCACGGGTGAAGAGTCCGCTCAGCGCGATATTGAGTGCTTCCGTGGAATTTGATGTAAAGACGACATGGTCGGGCCTTGGGCAGCCAAAAAGCCGGGCAGTCTTACAGCGTGTCTCATAGACACAGCGGGCAGCGGTCAGTGACTGGGCATGCGTCCCGCGGGAGGAATTACCCATGGACTGCATGGCATTAACGACCGCGTCGATGACCTGCTGCGGCTTATGAAGCGTCGTGGCGGCATTGTCAAGATAGATCATGATCCCTCCGTTTTAAGGCGCTGCCGTATAGCTTGCGCCGTGCCCGCACTGCTTTGGCCGGTCGGCAATAAAGAACAGTACAGGGTCGTCACTTTCGTCCGGTCCCTGGCAGTCAGCAGAAGCGATCCCGCTTTGGCCGTATCTGGCAGGGCATCTCGACAATGCTGTGGTATTCTGCGCCCGATTCGGCAAGATAGGACCGGATGGCTTCGATATGCTCCTCCTTTACCAGAAGCGACATGCCGCAGGAAAGTTCTCCCTGAATGGACCTTGGCGTAGGCGCTATGCGGGCGGGAAGACCCGCCCGCTTCAGCATGTCCTGCAGGGCAAGGCCCTGCGTGTAGTTGGCAAATAAAATATAATAGTTCAATTCGTTTTCAGCCATATCAGCCGAGCATCTCCACGAACGCGCCGATTCTTGTGCGAAGCTGTTCCGCGTCGGTATCCGTATAATCTGTCTCGATACCGAGGACCGGGATGCCTTCTGCCTTGAGAGCCTTCTCGACGGAATATCTCTCTGTGTCATACAGGCAGCAGAACTTGAGGTTGGCGTCGATCACGCCGTCGACCTTATACTCTTTGGCAAGACGGATAATATCTTCGATGCGGCCTGCGTTCGGGGTGAAGCATGCGCAGTTATTCTTCATATATCGCTCGGAAAGTGCACGGAACTGGCACTCCAGCGTGTTCTGATCCTCATCGACCAGATTCTCGAAATAGCGTGCGCCGGTGCACATTTCCTCACAGACAACAGCGGCGCCGCTGGTCTCGATGATGTGGTGCAGCTTCCAGTTCGGGATTGCCAGCGGCGTTCCGGTGAGGAGGATGCGTTTTGTGCCGGCCGGGAAGACGGACACATTATTCTTGATGCGTTCATCCAGCTCGTCCGCCAGTTTGTTGCACATAGCAGCGCAACGGGTCGGGTCGTCGAAGAACGCGATCTGGGTCATGAGCAGGCGGTCCTTGCCGCTGATGGGAATCACATCGCCTTTGGTCGCCGCAAAGACGCGGGCCAGAGCCCTGCGCTTGGCGTTTATCGTTTTAATCGCCGCGTTCAGATTCTCGACAGTGATCTTGTTACCGGTAAATTCCTCGACAACTTTGGCAAATTCAGCAATTTCCTCGGTCCACTTTGCGATATCCTTCTCCCTCTTCATCTGCGGCATATCCATGATATACATCGGGACGTCTTTGCCGAGGATTTCCCAGGCTTTTTTCTTGCCGTCACAGGTGGTCTCGCCTACATACATATCCGCGATCCGGAAGAACGGACATGTTCTGCCGAGTCTTGCGCCGACGGACGCCTTGATCAAGGGACATGTGGATTTCGGCAGGACTTTTTCACCGTCCGGGACCCAGAACTGGGAGCCGCCGCACAGACCGGTGACGATGCCATTTGCAGCAAATACAATCTCATCCGGAACATAGACACAGAAGGTGCCGAATACTTTCTGGCCGTTTTTCTGAGCCTCGATCAGCTCCGAGGGCCGGATACCATGAATCTCAGATACAACAAAATCCCAGAATCCCATCGCTTCCGGACGGTTCTCCTGTGACAGATATACATCGCCGAATGCTGTCGGCAGGACCTGACAGAGCTGATCATGTGTCTCCAGATCCATACCCAGGTCTTTCCACATCTCAACATAATTAGACATTAATGTTCTCCTTTACTTGTTTGTGTATCGTCTCGGGCAGAGCCTCAGGGGGATCCCTGCCCACAATACTGTGTCAGAATCTTTATGGCTTAATAATCGTGTCCGCGCCGGCGAGTGTTTCAACAATGGCGTACATGTTGCTTACGGAACCGACAGCGAGCTTGTCGGTCAGGCCGTAGAAATTAAGGCAGGTGCCGCAGG
>JAZRKZ010000058.1:0-8079 GCA_045646565.1 Lachnospiraceae bacterium | reverse complement strand
TACCGGGTCCCTGCCGGTTCGTCGGTATCCATGGTCAGTATACAGAGGCAGTGCTGAGGACATACGCGGATGAAGGAACCCGGATCCCGTGGCCTGATCCGAAGACAGGGGAGATTAGGCGTGGCTCTTTACAAGAAGCATTTGAGGCGTGGCGAAGAGAGCTTGGAGATGCGGGCGGCGACGCGGACAGCGCGGATGATGGCGAAGCTTGCATAGGTATGTGCGGTGAGGCGGTTGATGTGCGGAGACGAGTACGTGGCGACGCGGAAGTGCTGGCGGCTCTGGTGCAGGGGCTCATTCTTAGGACGGGCGAGACCCTGATCATCCGGGGCATGGAGAATAAACTGCTCCGGAGGTTCCAGGTCGGCCTGGCCTGTCTGGGCAAGCAGCTCATTTTAGTAACTAAATAGCGGCACTGGAGTTCATCACTCCAATGCCGCCGATCATGACACCTAAATCAATAATTTATTGATCGGTCAGGTTTTGGCGCAAGTATTATATTCTTCTGGAGAAGCAGGAACAGAATTCCTCAATATAACCTTACTGCGAAGCCTCACACAAAGTCACGAGAATGTACCTGACCTATTTTGATAATGTCTGAAGCCACTTTTTCCTGAAATCTGGCGTCGTGTTCTACTAAAAGCATCGTTGGTTTATACTGCAAGATCAGGTTTTCAATCTGCATACGTGAGAAAACATCGATATAATTGAGCGGTTCATCCCATATATATAAATGCGCCGGAGTAATCAGACTTGCCGCGATCAGAACTTTCTTCTTCTGACCTTCAGAAAAATCCCTCATGTCTTTCACGAACTGTTCTCTCCCGAGATCAAGCTGCCTGAGCACTGCAAGAAAAAGGCTTTCATCGAGACCTTTCTCCTTACAGTATTTCCTAAGAGACCCCGTCAAAAAAGAAGTATCCTGGTTTACATACGAAATTGTCATACCGGAGGCAACATAGAGGTCCCCCGATATAAGCAGCCTCGAACCAGACTTCTGCCCATGATGATCCCTCATCTGCAGGATTGCCTTCAGAATACTGGATTTTCCGCACCCGTTCTCACCGGAAAGAATAACTCTTTCGCCGCGTTTTACCGTAAACCTGAGTCCTGAGAATAATTCTCTGTCAGAGCCTTCATATCTTAGCGAGAGATTATTTGCTCTCACCAATACTTCCTTATGGAATTTGAGCGGTTCTATTTTCAGATCGGGTACTTTCTCTATATCCTGCAGCAACCCCTCTTTTTCCTGAATCTCCCGATCGATGCGCCGCTCGTAGTTCTTAACACGAGCCTGCATCTTTTTGGTTTTCGCGCCTATAAAAGATCTGCTTGCTATGCTCCTGTCATGTTCCTTAACAGGATCAAAACCTATTTTGGAATTTTCATTCTTATCAGCCCATCTGCTGCTTTTGTCCGCAGCCGCCTTTAATTTTCCGATTTCCTTAAGGTGTCTAACGTTCTCGGCCTGCTGAAATGAATCTTTCTTTTCTTTATTTTCCCACCAGGACGAAAAGTTGCCCGCCTGTACCTCAATTGTAGCCCTGTTCAATACAAGTACATGATCGCATACTTTATCCAAAAGGTCCCTGTCATGAGAAACAAGGATAAAACCCTTTTTTGAAGCCAGGTATTCCTTAACAATGTCATGTGCTTCCGTGTCCAGATGGTTGGTCGGCTCATCGATCAGAAGAAACTCATTCTCTGCAGCAAAAAGCACTGCCAGCATCACCCTGGTGCGTTCACCGAAGCTAAGTGTTCCAAAAGGTCTGTAGAGGCATTCCGGATCCATCTTAAGCTCATTCAGCTGAATCAATACCTGCCAGACTTCTATCTGTGGTTTCCAGCCGCCTATGAGATCAATAGCATTTTTGTTCAGGTCTGAATCAGACACCCGATATGGGAAATAATCAAAACGGGTACTGGCCTTAATGCTTCCTTGGTAATCGTATTTTCCCATGAGCAAATTCAGCAGAGTCGTCTTTCCCTTCCCATTCCTGCCGATGAGCCCAAGCTTCCAGTCTGTATCGATGCTGAATGTCACTTCTCTGAGGACATCATCTGCGCTTCCATCATAAGAAAATGTCAGGTCAGTCACTTGTATCTGTGCCATATTCATGTCTCCTCTCCGTAGCGGTCGGCGCCTACGTGCCTTGCGGGTAAGAACAATCGTCCGGCGGACGATTTGCGCCCCCGTTATTGCTGATGGCAAACGAGTAGGAACTAAAAAATACCATATTTACAATCAAATAGCAATGAAATGATGAGGTTCGCAAATTCATGTTCACAGCTCCCTCTGCTGAAAAAAATTGCCTATCAGAACGATAGCAGCTTTTGACACTGTATCCGAAGAAATCGTTGCCTTTCTGAGAGGCAACCGACAATAGGGATCATCGGATGAATAGCTGCAATCGTTTCTGAGAGGCAACTGAAAATACGGATCATCAAGAGATACGCGAACTTTACGGAGTCCCCATATGCCTAATCATATACTGCATCTCAATCTGTTTGAGGAATATTTCCATATAACCCTTTAGAATTATTAGATCCTGCTCCGGGTATTTTTCCTCGTAGTGCGTATAGTTGTCGCCGAGGATCCGGCGGAGGTCCGGGGTATTGATGAGATCCTTCTGGAGAAGATAATCCGAGATCGCATCGAACAGTCTTTTTGTGACGACCTCCTCGGCGGGCTTGCCAAGTTCGCTCAGCGCATAGTCCTTGACCAGAGTCTCCAGAGCACAGCAGTAACCAAGCGCGGCGAGCTCGATATCGCTGTTTTTCTCAGAACGAAGAGCCTGATTGTACATGGCGATGAAGCGCGGTGAAATCTTTTCAAGAGTCGGATTGGAATACTCTTTCGCAAGATTCGGATAGATGCAGACGATCTCGGCGTCCGAGTTGCCGGACTCGCGCAGATTTGCGAAAAAGAATGTCTTGCTGCAGCTGGTGCATTTGACGGAGGAGAGGAGGAGGTTTGCATTTGCAGAAAATGTAAAAACCTCACGGGCAGTAGAAACCGCGTCCGTCCCGGTCCCGCAGTGCGGACATATCGACGGTTTCAGATAGAAACCGGTATATCCCTGCTGAAATTCGCTGGCGTTTTTTCGTATAAAATTCATGGCAATCTCCATTCCGCCGCCACACACTGGCGGCACAAAGATAGAGGGTGTATCAAGCCTCACCCATCATTGTCTCGACGATCGAGACCCGCTCGTTGACATAATTCCTCACTTCTTCAACAGGAAGGCCATGGACCATGGCAGCTTCCTCAAGCGTTTCCTGCTGAGCTGACGGGCATCCGATGCAGTTCATACCGCACTCCATGAGCGCTCGCATCGCGATGGGATACCTGCTGATGATTTCCCCGATCGGCATGTCACTTGTAATATACTCTCTGGTTTCCAAAATGATTTACCTCCTCATACTGTGCCGAGCCCGCTTTGCCTCAATCGGTTGCCGAAGGAGCGGTTCGGCAGTCATTAAGCTGAATATGTTTTGGCTTAGTCTTTCGCCCGGACCCCTTACCCAGGGCAGCATCTTATGTCAAGCTCATATTACACGAACTGATTGTTAAAGTAAACATTTGCAAATCTGAACATTTTGTGAAACTGCCGCTGTTGATATAGAATAGCAGCTCTGCGTTTGATATTTCTAGATTCTTTGTTGTTGTACGTGGTTTCGGTCACATAAAAGGGCTGCCCGCAGAGGTGCAATCCAAAGAAAAATACCTTATTGACGGAAGCAACAAATTCTTCAAAAATCGAGCAACAAAATTGCCTTTATTTTTAAAAATAGTTGCCTTTCCGGGTGAAAGGCAACTTTTGGTTGATAATCAAGTATTTTAGTTGCTTTTGCGTTTCGCAGAAGCAACTGAGTGCCATGATTCTGGCCTGATTTGTCGCTTTGTTTTTTAAAAGGCAACTGAAGACCAAGGAAATAAGAGTGTTAGTTGCTTTTGCCTGTAGGTCGAGATTGACTTGCTTGGAAAAAGGCAACTATTGACCATGAAAGCAAGTGGTTCAGTTGCTTTCGACAGCGAAAGGCAACTGAAGACCATGGAAATAAGAGTGTTAGCTGCTTCCTGTAGGTCGAGACAAACTTACTGGGAAAGAAGTAACTGCTCACACCCGCGCTCTGTCACAATGAAATCCATAGGCACGTCGCACGGACCGACCGCGATGGAGGGCAGGCGCTGCGCCTCGAAGCCGACAAGGATTTTTGCTGCCCGCGGGCAGCAGATGAGATAGCGGTCATAGTATCCGCCGCCGTGACCGAGCCGATTTCCCTGCATATCGAACCCGACGCAGGGAACAAGGATAAGATCGATCTCCTCCGGTGCGATGATCTTTGATCTTGCAGGATCCGGGCTAAGGATACCGAACTTGCCGGAAAGAAAGGCGTCCGGAGCATCCGGAACAGCGGCTTCCATAAGGCCGCGGGGATGTGTGATGGGGTAGCAGACCCGCTTTCCATGACTCTCCGCCCACTGATGAGCAGCGGTAAGGTCGACTTCGTCCCATGTAGCCCTATAGGAGAAAATGGTCTCTGCCTGTCGGACGGCCTCCATCTGCATGACTGTCGTAGAGATTCTTTCAGAAAACGCAGCCCTCTCCGAAGCAGTCAGAGCCCGCCGGGCGGAGAAACAGATGTCGCGCTGTTTTCTTTTATATTCACGCAGCAGTTCCATTGAAATTTCCTCATGTATACAATTGAATTCCTATTGCAGCTTTTTCCTCTGTTTCAACTAGCTTCTTTCGTTCTTTAGCGAATACCCATCCTGAAACCTTGCAGGCGTGACCGGACGCAGGATCCGTCTCAGATTCCCAGAAGCGGCAGCACCCCATAAAACAAGATACCCAGCGCGGCGGACGAGAGAATTACTTTGGGCACGGTCCACTTTCTTTTAAGGAGCAGGTACATCATGATCGCAGCAATAACGATGGCACAGGGATCGATTCTGCTGTCGATGAAGAAATTCTGTTCACTCAGTGAAATGATCACCTTGATGATGATCGCTATGCAGATCGGCTTGACGAAGCTCATGACTGTGCGCATTATATTGTTTTCTTTGAACTTCTCGAAAAAGGCGGCGATCAGCATGGTCAGCGTGTACGCCGGCGTCAGAACGCCAAGCACAGCTGCGAGACTTCCGAAAAATCCTGCGGTCTGCGTTCCTGTGAACGTCGCGCAGTTGATTCCGAGCGGTCCCGGCGTCATCTCGGCGATGGCTACCAGGTTCGACAGATCCTCCGCGGTCATCCAGCCGTGGGCTGTCATCTCTTCCAGGATCAGCGGGACCATGGAAAGCCCGCCAAAGCTCGTGAATCCTATCTTCATAAAGGACAAAAACAGCTGTATATAGATCATCTCTTCCCGCCCCCCATCTTCTTCCGTGCGAAATGATACGCCAGCGCCGAAGCAATGCCGATGAGCACCAGCGATACGTTACTGATGTCTGTAGCTAAAGCCAGTAACATTGCGACGCCGAATATTGCAAATGCAAACCTCGTCTTAAGCGCCTGCCTCCCCAGGGAGAGCGCGGCAACCGCGATGATTGGGACGACTGCGCTTCGAATGCCCCGCAGAAAAGCAGCAAACCAATAGTTGTCCTTAAGGGAATTGTAAAAGATGGCCACGATCGTTAAGATGATCATCGCAGGAGAGCTGATTCCGAACACGGTGCAGAGACCGCCGAAGGGGCCCGCCACATGGTAGCCGAACAGCAGCGCAATGTTCGTGATCATGATGCCCGGCGATGACCGGCCTACCGCGACCATTTCCAGAAGTTCATCCTGAGTGATCAGCTTCTGCTTATTCACATATTCCTGTTCCATCTGCGCAACGATTGCCCAACCGCCGCCAAACGTGAAACATCCTATCTTAAAAAACTCGGCAAAAAGCCGGAGGCCTTTTTTAAACTGTCCCATTGGTTTCTCCATGATAGTATTTCTGTAGTGTTCCAGGTTCTATAATAACAATACCATTGCTTTTGGTATATGTATAATATATTATTTTTTTAAAAACAGATAGTTTTAAACTATGGTATTCGTCAGCGTTCACTCAAGTCCTGCACGAGAGACGAAAACGTGGGATTTGCCCCGTAACGGTCCGCGCTTCGTCGCGGCCCGCGCCTCACTGCGATCGATGCTTCGTCGCGGCCCGCGCCTCACTGCGATCGATGCCTCGTCGCGGCCCGCGTTTTGCACCCTCGCAGCAAGAACGCCGGGGCGTTCCGAAAGCAGCCCGCGCATTCTCGTGACTTCAGAGTCGTGTGAGACTTCACGAACTCAATGGTCGTCGGATGTGTGCCGATCATTTCAGAAAGGATTACCAGCATGAATTGGAACCAATTGCAGTATATAGTGACAACCGCACAGGAAAAGAGTATCACGAAAGCGGCAAAAAAGCTATTTATCACCCAACCGTCACTGACGCTCAGCATCCAGAATCTGGAAAAAGAGCTGGGAGTAGATCTTTTTGACAGGAACCGAGGATCTCTGGAACTGACCTTTGCGGGACAGCTTTTTTACGACTGGGCGCTCAGCACGCTGCATGCCAGAGAGAGACTCGGCGTCAGACTCGGCGATATCAGGGATGAGAGCAGCCATCTGGTCCGGCTCGGAATAAGCCCGCACAGAAGCTCCATCTTGCTGCCGGTCATTCTGCCTCATTTCTATGAGATGTTCCCCACAAGCGAGATATATCTGGAAGAGAAGCCTACCTATCAGCTCAGGACGCTTCTGGAAGAGGATAAGCTGGATCTTATGATTGATGTGCCGCATCCGGACGCGCTCAACTACAACAATATCTTCCTAGCGGATGAGCATATGGTAATTGCCGTCCCGTCCTCTTATATGGATCAATTTCCGCAGTTCTCTCCGGATGCGTCTCTGATCACGCTCGATCCGGCTGCCGCTTCTTCGGATATCGTCCCACTGCAGATTTTTCAGGATTTTCCGTTCTTTATGACGTCGGAACCTCAGAATATGACCGCACTCTCAAGACGTATCTATGAAACCGCAGGCTTTATGCCGCAGACGCGCCTCGTGTTCAACAATATGTTCACGGCGCTCGGGCTGGTCCGGAGGCAGCTGGGGATCGTAATCGCTCCCGGGATCTTCGCTAACACGGATTATGCGTTGGAAGGTATCCGATATTTCCGCATGGATCCGCAGATGGCCGGTCAGATGGATGCCCGGCAGATCTGCCTGGTCTACCGCAAGACCCTTTACCTGCACGCCGGACTGCAGGCTCTGATTGACCTTTTTATCGAATACGCGCCGGAGATGTACGGGATGACATGACACGGAGAGCAGTTCACAAAATGAAAGAAAGACCAGGGGCTCTTATTGAACCCATGGTCTTTCTTTTATTCATCGTTGATGACTTAGTCCATTACAGCGGCATAATGCCGAATATAGCGGCAACGAATTACAGCGGCATAATACCGAATATAGCGGCAACGACCATGCAGAGGATCGAGAATCCCCATACATACAGGAAACTTGCCTTGATGTGGTCCTTGATATCGACCTCCGCAAGACCTGTACCGAGCAGGGTTGCAGGAACCATCGGGCTGATGAAAGTTGCGCAGTTACGGCAGACGACCATAGCAACAGCGATCGGAAGAGCTTCGACGCCGAATGCCTGGCCGATACCGATAACAACCGGAAGCATGCCGTAGAAGTAGCTGTCTGTA
Source organism: Lachnospiraceae bacterium (assembly GCA_045646565.1). Taxonomy (GTDB): domain Bacteria; phylum Bacillota; class Clostridia; order Lachnospirales; family Lachnospiraceae; genus Chordicoccus. The sequence goes on along the minus strand of JAZRKZ010000058.1, from coordinate 380 downwards.
TCGAATGCAAGTGCCAGCGGCACAGACAGGATACCAATGACCAGCGGAAGATGTCTGCCGAGGGCATGAGGCATAATGCTGGCGACGATATTTGCAAGGCAGCGGACAACCGAGGGAAGAGCATCCGGAGGAAGTTCCATTGTCTTAGCAGAGATGACGCTTCCGTCTGCACCCATGGAGGAAGTAAGAACGCCCATGAGGACTGCAGCACCCATCAGAGTGGAGCACATCATAAGTGCCGGGCCTGCATGCAGGTTGATGATCTTTTTATGAGCTGCCGCAGTGAAGCCGTAGTTTACAAAGAGAGCAATCGCTACGCCGATCATGAAAGGATAGTAGCTCGGGAAGACGTCCCAAATAAGCATAGCGATGACGGCGAG
>JAZRKZ010000057.1:0-13169 GCA_045646565.1 Lachnospiraceae bacterium | reverse complement strand
AATTCAACATAGAAACGGTGTGCGAGGAGCTGTCGTTCGGGAATTGATTCCCTCCATACCAGGCACGCGGAGAGGGCAGCGAAACCTGACGGCGAGCGCCCCCCTCCACATACCAGGCACGCGGAGAGGGCAGCGAAACCTGACGGCGAGCGCCCCCCCTCCACATACCAGGCACGCGGAGAGCAGCGAAACCTGACGGCGGGCGCTCCCCTCCACATACCAGGCACACGGAGAGGGCAGCGAAACCTGACGACGAGCAAGTTGTCGGCTGCTAACCGCACTTTTCTAAGAATTCGACTGCCGAAAATGAGCTATTTTACCCACTGTCAGCACGTCATCTATTCATTTCTGCGATTTAAGACTGCTTTCTGACTCAGAATTCATGAATTTTAGCACCTCAATTGCAGAAAAATCAAAAGAATCGACTGTCAAGATTTGAAACACTCCTATTCTAGTCTCGCTCGCGAAACTTGGCGCGGGACTTTGGTCAGCGCCAGCTGACATAATTCCAGGCTGAATCCCTGTGGTCTCCGCTTCGCTACGGTCGGCGCCTACGTGCCCTCGGGGTAAAAACGAACGTCCACTGGACATTCTACCCAAAGGGCACGATGTGCGCCCTCGCGGAGCGTTAATCTCAGTGGGAGATTGTGACCCGCCACTGAGACAAGCAGGATATTGATTTACACACTGCTTATAAAAGCGGAGGGCTTCCCCCACTGAAATAAACCAGGACCTTGGCTCGTATCGGCGGGCTCTGGTCCTTCTTTTTTATAGGAATGAAGTTATTTCACAGCCGGTCTTCATTTTCCATCCCCCCATGGGGCTTACACAGAAAAGTCGGGAGGACTATAATTTTTCTGATTCAAGTCTCGCTCGCGAAACTTGGCGCGGGACTTTGGTCAGCGCCAGCTGCCATAATTCCAGGCCGAATCCCTGCGCGTCTTCGCATACTTCCACTCACAGGAGACTCAAAATGAAGCATTATGCTTTCAAACGGTTATTACAGCTGATTCCGATCCTCATAGCGATCACGTTTCTGTCCTTCGGCATGATGCGTATCGCGGGCAGCGATGTGATCGAGCAGAAAATGGAAAACACCGCCGGCACGCTCTCCCAGGAGATGATCGACAACGCGAGGGAAGAACTGGGTCTCGACAGACCCTTTATCGTGCAGTATCTGACCTGGCTCAGGAATCTCACAAGAGGCGACATGGGCACTTCCTATGTCTCGGGCAAGCCGGTCTTTGCGACTTTCCTATCCAAACTGCCGGCTACGCTGCTGCTGACATTTGTCTCCATTCTACTGACAGTTATCTTTTCGATTCCGCTTGGGATCTGGTCGGCCGTGAAACAGAACAGAGCGGTCGACTATGTGATCCGCACAGCGAGCTTTATCGGCAACTCTCTGCCGAACTTTTTCGTCTCGCTGCTGCTGATGTACCTTTTCGCCATCAGGCTGAACTGGTTCCCGGTCATCTCGAGCGGCGTCAGCCTGCAGAGCGTTGCGCTCCCGTCCTTCACGCTGGCGATCGCCATGTCGGCCAAGTACCTGCGGCAGGTCCGCGCCGCGGTCCTTGACGAGCTGAGCAAGGATTACGTGATCGGCGCGAAAGCCAGAGGCGTTAAGTTCTCCACAACAATGATGAAGAGCGTCATGAAGGCTTCGCTCGTGACGATCATCACGCTGCTGACTCTGTCCATCGGTTCGCTCCTTGGCGGTACGGCTATTGTCGAGTCGATTTTTATGTGGGACGGCGTCGGCAAAATGGCCGTGGACGCCATCAATATGCGCGACTATCCGATTATACAGGCCTATGTGATGTGGATGGCCATCATTTACGTGCTGGTCAATCTGATCGCCGACCTCAGCTATCGCTTCCTTGACCCCAGGATCCGGTTGGGAGGGATAGAGCAATGAACGAAACGATCACAGTCCGCGTACAAAAAGTCAAAAAAGACAGCACGAAGACCCGATTGATCTTCTTTCTGGTCCTGACTGCAATCCTGCTTCTCGTCACGATCTTTGCGGATAAGATCGCGCCCTATGATCCCTATGCGCAGGACCTTGGCAAATCCATGCTGCCCCCGTCCGGAGAACATTGGATGGGTACAGACCGTTATGGAAGGGATCTGTTCTCCCGCGTGCTTGTCGGCGCACAGACGAGTATCTTCTCTACACTGGCCCTTGTCGGCGTCATTTCCGTGTTCGGAACGATCGTGGGAACGCTATGCGGTTACTACGGCGGTATCATGGACTCCATCGTGATGCGCATTTCGGATGTCTGCATGGCCTTCCCGGGACTGGTCTTTGCCCTGGCGATCGCGGCGCTCCTTAGCGGCGGCGTCAGCAACGCGGTCATCGCGCTGGCCGTCATCAGCTGGCCGAAGTACGCGCGAGTAGCCCGCAGTCAGACTCTCAGCGTAAAGAGCAGCGACTTTGTCGCGGCGGCAAAGCTCTCCGGCGTCAATTCTGTCCAAATGATCGAGAGACACATCCTGCCAAACATTCTCGGTCCGATCCTGGTGACGGCCATGCTGGATATCGGCACCATGATGATGGAGCTTGCCGGGCTGAGCTTCCTCGGGCTCGGCGCGCAGCCGCCCACAGCCGAGTGGGGCAACATGATGAGCGGCGGCAGAAGCATGCTGCAGACCTATCCCTGGCTCGTCCTGTCTCCCGGCTTCGCGATCTTCCTGACGGTCGTGATCTTCAACCTCCTTGGCGACACCGTACGCGACTTGCTGGATCCGAAAAACTCACACGCCCGCTGATGTAACTCACTCAAAAAGAAAGGGGAAAACGACAATGAAAAAGATGATGACACTCTTTATGCTGCTCTGTCTTACGCTCAGTACTCTGGCAGGCTGCGGCGGAAGCTCCGGCGCTCCCGCAGCTTCTCGCGGCAAAAAAACATTCGTTTTCGGCGATACGACTTTCAACGCCGAGAACGAGGAGCCGGACATCAACCCGCACAACGCCTACTCCGGCTGGCCCTGCATCCGCTACGGCGTCGGCGAGACCCTGATGAAGATCGCAGACGACGGCACACTTGAACCCTGGCTGGCGGAAAGCGCCGCCTGCACGGACGGTGCGAATACCTGGGAAATCGTGATCAAAGACAACGTATGCTTCTCGAACGGCAAGAAGTGTGATGCAGAAGCGGTCAAAGCCTGCCTGATGCACCTGATTGAGGTGCATGAACGCGCCGCAGACAACCTGAAGATCGCTTCCATAGATGCAGACGGTCAGAAGCTGACGATCGTCACCTCCGAGCCGAACCCGGTCCTCATGAACTATCTGTCCGAGGCCTACGGCTGCATCATCGACATGGAAGTCGGCATTCCCGAGAACGGTCTCGTTATCGGCACCGGCCCCTTCGCAGCCACTGAGGTCGTCACCGACGACCATGTAAGCCTCGTGAAGAACGACAATTACTGGGACGGCGAGGTCAACATCGATGAAGTCACTGTCCGCACGATCTCCGACGGCGACACCCTGGCGATGGCTCTCCAGTCCGGAGAAATTGACGCTGCCTACGGCATGGCTTACGCCAGCTACCCGCTCTTTGAGAACGATAACTACACATTCACCAGCATCCAGACCAGCCGCTGCTTCTGGGCGATGATGAACCTGCACGAAGCAAATCCCGGTCATGCCATCATGAGCGATCCGGCTGTTCGCAAAGCCATCGCCCTCGGCATCGACAAGCAGGGCTTTGTGGATGTTCTGCTCAGCGGTTACGGTTACACCGCTACCGGCGCATTCCCCGACAGCTTCGCCTTTGGCCAGGGAATCCAGACTATTTCATATGATCCCGATGAGGCCATGTCCGTTCTCACAGAGGCCGGTTGGGTCGATACCGACGGCGACGGTATCCGCGAAAAAGACGGCGTAAAGCTGTCGATCCGCTGGCTGACCTACCCGTCCCGTCAGGAGCTGCCCCTGCTTGCTGAATCTGCGCAGGCCACGCTCAAAGACATCGGCATTGAGGTCATTCCCAATATCACGAAGGACCACAACTCCATCCGCAAGGAAACGACCGAATGGGATATCTGGGTCAGCGCCAACGTTAACGCCGGTCTGGGCGACCCGGCTAACTTCTTTGACACATACTGTCTGGACAATTCCATCAAGAACTCCGGCGGTCATCACACCGACAGGCTGGAAGAGCTGGCAGTGCAGCTCCGCGGCACCTTCGATCCGGATGAGCGTGCGAAGATCGCTATCGAGATGCAGCAGGAGCTCCTTAATGACAACTCGTATATCTTCTGCTCTTTCCTGCGCATGAGCATGATCATGAAAGCCAACGTCACCGGCCTTCAGGCTCACGCCTGCGACTTCTACGAACTGACTGCGGATCTGGATATCATCGGATAAAGCATAAGGAGCGGGTCCTCCCGCCCCTTTTTCTCTCGAATGGATACGGGTTCCGTATGGAGCCCGCAATGGTTTCCGGACAGCATCCGGGCGAGGTTATTATGGCAGCACTACTTGACTATCAACATGTGGAAATCTCTTACAACGGGACTCCTGTCGTGCACGATGTAAGCTTCCAGCTCCATAAAGGCGAGATCCTTGGCCTCGTGGGCGAGTCCGGCTCCGGCAAATCCACGCTGCTGCGGGCCGCGATGGGGCTCCTTGGCAGCAGCGGAATGGTCACAAAAGGAGATATCTGGTTCGAAGGGAAGAATCTTCCCGACTTGTCTGACAAGGAAATGCGCCTTATCTGCGGAGAAAAGATCGGCATGATCTTCCAGGACTGCGGCGCTTCACTCAGCCCGATCCGCACGATCGGCGAACAGATCGTCGAGAGTATGGCGGCCCACCGCAAGGTGAACGCCGCTAAGGCTTATGCCGCCGCGATGGACCTGTTTGACAAGCTGCGCTTTTCGGACGGCGACCGGGTCTGGAACAGCTATCCGTTCGAGCTCTCCGGAGGCATGAATCAGCGGGCGGGTATTGCAATCGCCATGCTGATGAATCCGGCTGTGCTCCTGGCGGACGAACCCACTTCCGCGCTCGACGTGGCCGTGCAGCGGCAAGTCGTCCGGGAAATGCTCCACATCCGGGATATCTTCGGCACCTCGATCATCATCGTGACTCACGATATCAGTCTTGTCTCCGCCATGGCGGACAGCGTCGTCGTGCTTCAAAACGGTCATGTAATGGAGTACGGCAGGACAAAGGATGTGCTTAAAACCCCGACATCCGACTACACCGGGAAACTGCTCAGCGCAGTTCCCAAATTGCGGAGGGCGTGAATGGAACCGATCCTGAAGGTCACAGACCTTACCAAATCCTTTTCCCGTGCCGGCAGGAACGAGTTTTTCGCCGTGGACCACGTGAACTTTGAGGTCATGCCCGGTGAGATCCTCGGTATTGTCGGCGAATCCGGATCCGGCAAGTCCTCCATCGCCCGCCTGATCACCCGGCAGATCGACGCGACTTCCGGGAAGATTGAAATTGACGGCGTGGATATCACCAGACTTGGCGGGCGGCAGCTGATCCCGATCTACGCAAAGCTCCAGATGGTCTTTCAGTCGCCGACAGGGTCCTTCGATCCCCGCCGCACTTTGGGCGACGGTATCTGTGAGAGCCTTCGGAACAAGGGCGTGCCGAAATCAGAACGGGAAGCAAAAGCCCGCAGCCTGCTTGCGCAGTGCGGCCTGCCTGCTGAATTCCTTAATCGTTATCCGCACGAGGTCTCCGGAGGCCAGTGCCAGCGGGCGGCCATCGCCCGGGCACTGATGTGTGACCCCGAGATCATCATTTTCGATGAGGCGACCTCGGCGCTTGATGTGACCGTACAGAAACAGATCATCGACCTCCTTACGGATCTGCAGCGGAAAAAGGACCTCGCTTATCTCTTTATCTGCCATGACCTTGCCCTGGTGCAGCAGTTCTGCGACAGGGTCATCGTCCTCTATGACGGAAAAATAGTGGAGGCCGGCACTCCTTCCGAGGTCATCCAAAGCCCGCAGTCCGAATACGCAAGGAGACTCATAGACGCTATCTTCTGAGCTGCCGGACAGACGGATAAGCTGCCCCCAGGTAGAAAATCAGATGAGAACCTGCCTAGGAGTATTATTATGATTAAACCATCTCCACCCACGGAAAGGGGCTGTCGCATTAAAACGGCGTCACCGCTATATATGGCAGACATCAGAAAATAACATCTGCCATATATAGCGATGACGAGCCTTAATGCAACAGCCCCCTTCAGGTTTATTTCGGTATTCACATTTTATCAGACAAATCTGTCATCACTTATTCTTGTCGTAAATGATCTTCAGGCCCTTCATCATCAGCATCGGATCCAGGATCACATTCTTCCTGCAGTGGGGCACGATCACCTTCGAAAGGCCGCCCGTCGCCACCACCGTGCACGAATAGCCGAGCTCCTCCTCGAAGCGGTCGATCATGCCGTCCAGCATGGCGGCCTCACCGAAGACGACACCGCTCTTCATGCAGTCGACCGTGTTCTTGCCGATGACCTTCTTCGGAGCTTCCAGCGAGATATGCGGCAGCTGGGATGTCTGACTGGCCAGCGAATCCACAGAGACCACAACGCCCGGCAGGATCACGCCGCCGATATAGTTGCCGCCGCGATCCACGACTGTGATCGTCGTCGCGGTACCCATATCGATCACGATGCAGGGAGCTCCATAAACATTGAGAGCGGCGACTGAATCGACGACCAGATCCGCGCCGACCGAACCCGGATTATCCATCCTTAAATTGATCCCGGACTTAAGGCCCGCGCCAACCGTCATCGGCTTCATGCCGGCGACCTTCTCCACCGCGGTGCAGAGGATCTGCGTGAGCGGCGGCACGACCGACGCGAGAATGGCCCCGTCGATCTCCTCCGCACGTACATGGTGAAGCTCGATGATCGTCTTGATAAGGACTGCGTACTCGAGTTCTGTCTTCCGCCGGTCAGTCGAAACTCTCTCCGTGAAGAGAATCTTTTCATCATCGACACAACCGATCTCAATATTCGTGTTGCCCATATCGATCGCGAGAATCATATGGCCCCTCCTTCATTTCATGTAAGTTTTATCCGCTTATTGTTTCCATGCGATAGCCGCTTCTCTTGCCTTTTCTGTTTTCGCTTCAAATACGGCAAATGACTGCGGTCCCACCTTCAGCACGTCACTCTCATCCACGGGCAGGGCGTCGATATCGCCGATACCGAAGATCTTTTCAAATCCCGCCGGAATAATGTTTGTCATCGTTTCCCTCGACGGATTGACCACCATAATGCAGCTTCCGCGCTTGTAGATGAACGGGAACCTGCCCGGCTCCGCGTAGATGACCTCGCAGAATGTATTTGCCTGCAGATCCTTGTGCGTATGGCGCAGAGCAAGCAGCGCCTTCACCGTGTGGTAGATTGAATCCGGATCCTTCATCGCATCCTCCACATTCGGAGCGTCCGGCGCTTCGTCGACCGGGAGGTAAAGATCCGCCGGATCCGCATCGGAGAAGCCCATGTTCTTACCGGAATTCCACTGCATCGGCGTGCGGCTTCCCGTCCGGTAGTAGCCGCCCTCCTTCGTGGGCAGGTCCTCCCGATACTTCATGCCGATCTCGTCGCCGTAGTAGAGGAACGGGACGCCCGGCATCGTAAAAATGAACGCGTACGCGAGCTCGATTTCCCGCTTCGTCAGCGTCTTTGTGAGTCTCGGCGTATCGTGATTGCAGGTGATAAGGCTGATATAGCCGCTCATCATCGTCTTTCTGTATCTCGGCAGATACTCGTCAAGGAACTTCATGATATCGCCGTGGCCGTCCGTGCGGAAAAAGCTGTTGTCTTCACCGCCCGTGGTATAGTCGCGGAGCAGCGAATTGTAGCCGTTCTTCGGATGATCCAGATAAAAATCCATGTCGAATCCCGCGCCGTTGATCGCCTGATCGGGATCACTCCACTCGGATACAAATGCAGCGTGCGGGAAATCGTGCCACAGCTTCGGCAGAATATCCCGGTAGACCTGACATGTGCCGCTCTTATCTTCATCATCTTCCTTGACCAGCGAGTCGGCCATATCCACACGGAAGCCGTCGCAGCCAAGTTCGAGCCAGAAGCGCATCACATCCGCCATCGCCTGCCGGGTCGCAAGGCAGGCCGGATCATCGACGCCTTTCTGCCACGGTTCCGTCGGCTTAAGCCAGCCATAGTTGAGGGCAGGCTGACATTTGAAAAAATTCAGCATGTAAACGCCGCTGCGCTCTGCCTCGCCGCCGATATAGGGATGATCCTTGATGCCGTTAAAAACAAAATCCGTCCAGATATATCGGTCTGAGTATTCATTCTTCTCAGCCTTCGAACTCTCCCTGAACCACGCATGCTCCTCCGATGTGTGGCCCGGAACAAGGTCCAGGAGAACTTTGATGCCACGCTTGTGGGCCTCTTCAAAGAGCCGGGCAGCGTCCTCCATCGTGCCGTAACGCTCCGCCACCTTCTTATAGTCGCGCACATCATAACCGGCATCCTTGAACGGGGAGTCATAGAACGGATTGATCCAGAGGGCGTTGCACCCCAGTTCCTTAATGTAATCAAGCTTCGCGGTTATACCATCGAGGTCTCCGATTCCGTCACCATTAGTGTCATAGAACGATTGGGGATAAATCTCATAAAATACTGCATCCTGTAGCCATTTCATCATCTTTGTATCCTCCTTGATCTTAGTGTATGTGAAGCTTTATTATCAAGACCGCCCCGGCGTTCCTGCCGAGCCGCGCAGAGTGCACAGCGCCGACATGTCCAAGCAGCCGCCTGTATATCAGATCCGCTCAGCAATCGCGTCCAGTATCCTGTGGGCCGTCTCCTTCTTCGAGATGAGCGGCAGCTCGCGCAGATCATCCTGCGTGATAATTGTCACCCGGTTGGTATCGTGGGCAAATCCCGCCCCCGCGTCGCGTATACTGTTGGCCGCGATCATATCCAGTTTTTTCCTGACGAGCTTATTTCTGGAATTTTCAATGAGATTTTCCGTCTCCATCGAAAAACCGCAGACGAACTGGTGCGTCTTCCTGTCCGCCAGCGTTCCCAGAATATCTGTCGTCCGTTCCAGCTCGATCGACATGCCGCCGTCCTTCTTCTTGATCTTCTGGTCAGCCACCGCCTTCGGCCTGTAATCCGCGACCGCCGCCGCCATAATAAGCACATCGGCGGAATCGAATTCTGCAAATACAGCCTCCGCCATGTCCGCTGCCGAAACAATCGGCCGCATGCTCACATTCTCCGGCTCGGCCAGCGCGACCGGCCCGGAAATAAGGACTACATCGGCTCCGCGGTCTCTGGCGGCCTCCGCTAACGCATAGCCCATCTTTCCGCTCGAATGATTCGTGATGTAGCGGACAGGATCGAGGGCCTCCTGGGTCGGTCCTGCCGTCACGAGGACCTTCCTTCCCGCGAAATCCTGCGGAATTGCCGCTCCTTCATCCGTCTCTCCCGCAGCGTTTCCTGAAGTTTCGGTCCGGTAAAGCTCCCTGCGCACAGCCTCCACGATCTCCTCCACCGGCGCCAGCTTCCCTCTGCCGACATCGCCGCAGGCCAGAAGCCCCGTATCCGGCGTGATGATCTTATAGCCGTGACGGATAAGCTTTTCCAGATTCTCCTGCACGATCGGATTGTCGTACATCGCCGTGTTCATGGCCGGGGCGATCAGCTTCGGGCAGGACGCCGCCATAATGGTGGTGGTTGCCATGTCGTCGGCGATGCCATTTGCAATCTTTCCGTTCATGTTGGCGGACGCCGGCGCGATCAGGCACACATCGGCCGCCCTGGCCGCGGAAATATGTTCCACCTCATAGGTGAAATTCCGGTCAAAAGTATCAATGAGACACTTGCTGTTCGTCAGCGTTTCAAATGTGATCGGCGTGACGAACCTGGCTCCGTTCTCCGTCAAAGTGACGGTCACGCTCACCCCGTCTTTTATGAACGCCCGCGCGATATCACAGGCTTTGTAGGCCGCGATCGATCCGGATACGGCCAGAAGTACATTCTTTTTTCCGTCGCGCATGATATTTTCCTCTCAAAGTCTTTCCGTGACGGCGATCCTCCGTCCCCTATAATACAACTGTACCACAGAAAGGATTTCCGCACAAACACGGCTTGTCAGTATTTTTCATCCATCTTATCCCTGATCCTCTTTTCCCTCTTCTGCATGAGAAAAGCCTCTGCGACAAGGATCACCGCCCCAAGAACAGCAAGCCCTATGCCGAGCACGATCAGAACAATTCCACCGATAATCATAGACACCTCCGCATCTTAGCCGAACCAGCCGCCCTTCCTGAGACTGTCATTGAGTTCCCGAAGCTGCAGCATCTCGTCATCCGCCAGATTTCCGCTGGAGGAAAAGAGAAGATTGGCCCGGTTATACGCGTCGCGGAACACATCATAGTTGCGCTCGCTCTCGCGCCGTTCGTCCTCGATCGCCGCCTCGAGGAAAGCCTTCCTCTTGAAGCCGCGATAATCCTCCGGATAGCCGGTCGTGAGTTCCCCGATAAAGCCGGCTGCCTCGACATACTCTCCCATCATCTGGGACAGGTAGGCAAGACGGTCCAGCACATGGGCTGCGGCGTTCCCCTCCTCGTAGAGGAGCATGTACTCCTCATACGCCCGTTTCATGAACGCCTTCTTATTCTTTGGATTCGCCTCTGCCGCGGCCCGTTCCGTCCACACGTCCCCGAGCTCCGTGATCAGTGTATCGTAGAACCTGCCTTCCGCCGCATCTGCCTGCTCTGTCAGGTAGGCGATCCGCTTATCCGTCTGCCCGGTAAGCTCATACAGCCTGGAGATCATGAGGATGGATCGTCTCGTCATGACTAAATCCGACCCCAAAGAGGCCGCCTCGTATCCGGTCATAGCTGCGCCATACTCGCCCTGCATGTAGGCCTTCTCCGCAGCCACATAGGAAAGGATCGACTTGTCAGCCCTGAGGTTCTCAAGGAGTTTCATCCGCTCCTCCGCCTCTTCCATTCCGCCGTCCCGGATGAGACTGACCGCCTCGTCCCGCAGACACTTTACATAGAGACTTCCCTCTTTCTCCGGCATATAGTAGATGGCGTCCGCGTATGCGCGCGCGGCTTCCGCGTAATCTCCCAGTTCAAATTCAGCGCTGCCCCAGGTATAGAACATTTCGCTCCGCAGGGCTGCATTTTCCGCGCTGGTCTCGATCTGCCGGTTCCTCTTGACCGCTTTCCCGCAGTCGACCACGCCCTGATAGTCCCCGAGCTCGTACAGATTTTCCATCTCGAGCACATAGGCTTCCAGTTTACCGGGCAGAAGCGTTTTGGCCTCGCCGATCAGCGCCTGCAGTTCCTCCGGATCCTCGCTGCCGCTGACGGCCCGGATATCCTCCACGATCCGTGCATACCGGACATACCTCCCGTATCCGCGCACAAAAAATCCGATTCCGACAAGGACCGCGCCGGCCGCAATGCAGGCAAGGCCCATCATCATGCGCTTTCTGGACTCCGCCCGGTATCTTTTATACTGGGAGTCCTCGCGGTAGAGGTGACTCAGCGCGTCCGCCAGCTCCAGCCCGCTCGGGTAGAGGGGGCCGTCGGCGGAGAGGCATTTCTCGATGACATTTGCAAATGGCTGCGACATCTCCGGCAGGATCTCCATCAGCGGTTCGTACTCCCGACCCGCTTTTTTTCCGGTGAGAAGTTCGTACATGATCTCGCCGAAAGCCCGGATGTCCGCTGCAAATGCCGCTGCGTTCGCCTCCGACACAAATGTCTCGCGGCGTTTCCCGAATACCTTCTTCGTCGCATTCCACGCAGCCTCTTCCGCTCTCGAGGCGTCCTGCAGTCTGAGCGCCTCCCGGATATCGTAATTGACCAGCCATGCCCGGCTCTTTTTCGGATCGATCAGGATGTGCGTCATATCCACATGGCCGTGGGCAATCGGATACCGCCGGCCGTGAAGGATGGCGAGGGCTTTCGCGATGTTCCTGCCCCACCGAAGGACCTCCTTCTCCCCGTACTGTCCGTGCATGAGAAAAGCACTCTTTAGCGACGCGCCCTGCAGATCCTCACAGACCGCATACAGTGTGCCTTCATAGCAGGCTGCGTCAAGCACAGCCTGCAGCTGACTTCCGGCCACAGTGGACAGCGCGCGCACGCGGAGAAGCATCTCGCTGTCATTGACATTTGAGACTGTCCTCACAAGGACGAATCGTTCCGTCCGCATGTCATACGCGCGGCTCACCATCTCGCCTCCATATGAAATTCTGTCGCGGACCGCATAGCGGTCGGCAAGGCGTGTTCCCTGTGTCAGCATTCGAAAATCCTCATTTATCATTCCGTAAAATACAGAAAATCTGTGACCGCGCGCTCGGAGCCCGTCGCCGGTTTATTGAGCAGCTGCTGCTCGAAAACGAGCGAGCTGCTGCCGCCGCCGTCCAGACATTTGCCGAAACCGCAGTTCTTTGTCATCAGCGTATGCCGGATCTCATCGTAAGTCATACCCTTCTCATAGCCGCCGTTCCCCGCGGTGATGATATAGTACTCGCATGGCCTCACCATACCGATCGCCGTCCGCGGATACCGGTACTGCTCACTCTGGATCCCGAGATTCACCGCCTGTCCGTTCGAGATCAGCAGGGTATCCCCGCAGCACCACGTGTCCGTGACTCCCATGGCCAGCAGCTCCCCGACCGTCATGCCCTTGATCGGCGAGAACAGGTTGCCGCTGTTCGTCAGGCAGATTTCCATACCGTTCGCAGTCATCTTGCTGTCCGGCATGACCTGACTGTTCTTGACCGACACATCCGCCATCGTCGGCGTGTTCGTGACATAGCTGAAATTGCTGCCGTTGATGCCGACGACCCAGCCGAGACGGGCGGCCGCGCTGGTCGGCGTCTCTCTGCTGCCGCCGTAGTCGTCATTGGACAGGCCCGCGTGGATCTGCGACGGGTCGTCGATAATGATATGGGTCAGCAGATAATAGTAGTCTTCCGTCTCGTACTCATTGATCGTCACCATGATCGTATCCGTAAGGTGCGAATACTTCGCGGTCGCGATTTCGCCGGCATACGTCTTCATCGCGCGATGGATCTCCGTGGGCCGGCCCGCGTTCACCGTGAAGGCGTAGGTCGCTCCGCGGTAGTCGAAGGAAATCTCCGTATCCCCGTAGACCAGCGGCAGATAGGCTTCCGGC
>JAZRKZ010000056.1:0-3228 GCA_045646565.1 Lachnospiraceae bacterium | reverse complement strand
AACAATAATGAACCCGAAAATACATGTTCCATGTACATCATATCGTTTCATAATATCTCCTCCCCTTCATCATCAATCTGTCCCGATCGCAAGTCCTATGCACATACCAATTCTGTTCGTTGTCTTGTGTTCGTCTACGTCCGTTTGGAAGTGAAACTTGTTTTTCTTCCGCTCCGACCTTTTGTAACGCTCTTTCATCAGTATGAACCAGTACTGCGTTTACCTGCTCTCGAAAAACGATACTGCACATACAATCACAAGCACCACTTTGTAAAACACTCCCACCTCAGGTATAACGTCTGAACAGCAGAATTAGGAAAATCAACAGGTTAGCGTCCTTCCATTAATTTCTGTCGAGTTATCTCTGTATCCACACAGCCTCTCTCACACACGTCCCTCGTCATATAGTATATCACTTTCAAACTTAACCCGTTTCCGTCATTTCGGTGGGATAATAGCCGCCGATACCCTCCTCATTGACAAACTGTACAAAAAAGCGAGTATAATGATATAATTTTGGCAAACACGTCTCAAATAATTAAACACAAGGAGGGCTTTCATGAAAAAAAGAGAAAACCTGACAGGTCGCTTTTTGTCTCTTGTTCTGACGGTGTCTCTCATTTTAACTGTATCTGCAGGATGCACCCAAAACGGAGAGACAGCAAAACAAACTGAGACAGAGGAACCGCATCCTTACGGCGTGCTGCTCAACTATGGCGAGGGAGCGCTCCAGACAGATGAAAACGGCGAGCTGCCTGTCAAAGAACTGAAATTTGAACCGCTCGGCGCAGAAATCGACGGCGAAATCAAGGCGGAGGACGTAGCACTCAAGGGCGTATTTGAGGATATGAAGGTGGACAGCGTAAGTAATGACGCCTCTTCCCTTACTGTCACGCTCAGCGGTACGCCGAACCTTGAAAGAGAAACCTACTCAGTTCCGCTGACCGGTTCCGTTGAAGTAGCCGCTTCCCATTTCGGAACAGACGGGCCTGCTCACGGGACGGTTTATGTGAAAGAGTATCATAAAAAGCAGGACAGCACAGAGCCGGTATTCTGGCCATATTTCGATTCGATCCTGGACGATGAGGAAAAGAAGGAGTGTAATATCAACATCATATTGCTGGCGACGAGCGGAGATTTTGCAGAGGAGTTTTCGGAGAAGGACGTTTCCCTCGGACTCGACTTTGAGGGTGGAAAGATCACGGCGTTTGAAAAGGCCGACGACGGTTATGAAATGACCGTCACCCTTCCCCGTGAAAGCGACGAGGCAAACGCAGAGGGCGATGATTCCTGTTTCGGAACGGTCACTCTTGCGGCAGGAAGTATGAAAGGAACGGACGAAAAAGCTAACACGGAGGAACTGGTTGTCACAAGGGAATACTCTGAGGCGACTCTTGGACGGGATCTGAGCAATCAAGACATCGATTCCATCCGGAACGTCATCAGCGGCCATGGTGACAGTGCTTTCACATCGATCACCAACGGAGTCGGCACCGGCCTGACGATCGTCACCGGCGCTTACACTGTGCTTGGATGGTGCGGTCTTTTCCCCGATTCCGCACATGCTGAGATCATGAACAAGCTGGGCGAGATACAAGACTCGATCAATACAGTAAACGATAATGTGAACTACTGTCGGCAGGTTCTCGATGAGCATACCTCCATGCTGAGAAGCCTCGGCGTCACGATCGACGCCTATTATCTCAACGGCTTCAACAGGGATATGAGCAACATGAAAACCACCATGACGGAGATCGACAGGGCGCTGCAGAAGAACAAAGGAACGATCGAAGCGATCATCGATGCCTATGAAGAGGATTACAAGAACGAAAACGACGAGGACATCGTCCTCAAAGGCGATGATTTTTATTCCGCTCTATATGATGTCAGCGGCGAGATCATTGACCTGAAAGCAAGCCACACCACCACCATCGGCGACCTTGTGAAAAGTCTCAGGGACAGGTATGACGCTGTTTCCGGCTATTTTGTGAGCGTGACCGACGAAAGCAATCCTATCAACGCATACTGTAACATGCATAATGATCTTGACAATTTTGCGACGACTTCGCTCGACGAGAAGAAACTCTATGCAGCCGAAATCGAATACCAGCTCAACAGAGCTGTTCTGCTGATAAGCGTGCTTGACGGTTACGAAGAGAACTTGACCAAGAGAGAAGTCCTCGAAAAATGCGTATTCCCGAAGGTGGAAGTTGCGAACGAGACCTATAAGGAGATCAATGGCCAGAAATACCCAAAGTGCTATCTGATGAATTCCTTTGTGGGCATTTCCGGCGATGTATATAATGAGATCGGTGAGCCGATGCGCAACAAGACGAAGTCGGAGATCGTATTCCTCAGCAATGCGGATGCCGCAGAATTTGCAAACAGGATGCACGGCAGGACCCTGGAAGAGGAACTCCGGCTTGCAGGCTTGCCTGGCCTTGACGAGGCAATGAACACGCAGACGAATTTCCCGGACATTGCAGAACACAAATATGGTGACTTGGGCTGGCCGGCTAACAAAAACTATATGGGCATTGCTTTCTCCTATGAACGCTGGGGATTGTCATGGGGTAAAAAGAGCGGTAATTATAAAAATGCTTCATGGTACTATTTAAAAGATGCATACAATTATGTAGATTTACTTGGCTGTTCCAGTGACAACGGTGGCAGCAATGGATCACCGAGCGTTTTCAGGTCTGTAGCCAATGGAGTCGGCACGGGCGCATGGTGGATCGTTTGCCCGGTAGGTATTCTTTGGAATCAAACGAGAATGAACTCAAACGGCGATGATGAATATTGGACGGGAACGGATGGCATAGTATTTGCTCAGTGGAGCTCCGAATATAATGGACGCGCCGGCTTCAGTTTCGGCGGTGATTACCCGCTGCTCCACTTTGTGGCAAAATAACATCACAGCCTCTGATCCGCTATAACTCACACTGTGATTAACGCTCCGGCACACGCCTCCAAAAAAGTGACAAAGCGAGAGGGCTGTTACACCTTCTCGCTTTGTTGATTAGAAGATCATCCTATGAATACCTGATCCACCCCAGTTGCTTTCGCGGCTGCTTTGGCACTTTATAAGCAGGAAATCCAGCACCATAGGTATCGGGTAGGAAAGACAGATATACGGTGTTTAATTACGATCTGCTCCCTTCTAAGCCACGTTTATACCTCTCCTGAGCCCTCGTATTCATCCACACTCTCCCCTTGTGATTAATCGCT
>JAZRKZ010000055.1:0-4564 GCA_045646565.1 Lachnospiraceae bacterium | reverse complement strand
CCTACCATTTCCCGGAGAAGCTGATCCCCCTGATGATCGCCAACGCTCTCAACGACAAGCCCCTGCCGGTCTACGGCGAGGGTCTCAACGTCCGCGACTGGCTGTATGTGGAGGATCACTGCAAAGCGATCGACCTGATCCTGCGAGGAGGCCGCGTCGGAGAAGTGTACAATATCGGCGGACACAACGAGATGCGCAACATCGACATCGTGAAGCTCATCTGCGCGGAGCTCGGAAAACCCGAGAGCCTGATCACCTACGTGACGGACCGCAAGGGACATGACCAGCGTTACGCGATCGACCCGGCGAAGATCCACGGGGAGCTGGGATGGCTTCCGGAGACGATGTTCAAGGACGGCATTAAGAAGACTATTCACTGGTATCTGGACAACCAGGAATGGTGGGAGACGATCCGGTCGGGCGAGTATATGGATTACTATGAGAAGATGTATGGGAATCGGTGATTTGTGATAAGTGATAGGATGAAGTTTGGGGCGGCCGCACTAAGAAATGATTCTTAGGGCTGCGCTCCTTTTTTGAAAGTGTCAATTCGAGAATCGTAAGCGTATAACTTCGTGTGTCTGATATTCTCTTTCACCTTCTTCTATAATGATCTGAGCACTTTGGCAGTCATTTTAGAAGGAGGCGAATTATGAATCAAGAAGCATTAGATGTCCGTGCCGAACAATGGCGCCGGATCGTCTGTGAATGCATCAACCGCGATCCGAAGATTTCAAAGAGGCAGTGGTGCCGGGAAAACAGTATCAGATATCGCAGTCTCATGTACTGGCAGCAAAAGTTCCAAAGGGAAGCCCTTGCCGTGATCAGTGATCACGGAAACAGCCTTCCTGTACAGTCCGGCTCCGTAAACGTACCGGCGTTTGCTGATATGACAGCTCATCTGGAAGCACTGCAGGCGGAACAATGCCCTCCCGCAGAGCAGGAGGCTGTAATGCCCGAACCGGAACTGATGATCCAGGCTGGGGAGTACCGGATCTACGTCAGCAGTTCCCTTCATGAAGCCACACTCGAGACAGTTATGAGGGTGCTCGGCCATGCTTAGGGACGGCGTCGGCTTCTCCCGTGTCATCATATGCTGCGGGCGGGTCGATCTCCGGAAAGGTATCCCAAGCCTTACAGCATATGTCAAGCTGAACTACGGACTGGATACGACGGAGAAGGGAACACTGTTCCTCTTCTGCGGTAATCGTACAGACCGGATCAAAGGCCTTTGCTTCGAAGGCGACGGAGTGCTCCTGCTGACAAAGAGACTCCTTGCCGGGAACCGTTTCCAATGGCCCCGGACTCCTGATGAAGCAAGGGAGCTGACAACGGAGCAGTTCCGCCGTCTTATGGACGGTTTTACGATAGAAGGAACGATCAAAGAGATCTTTTCTTCCAAAAAAGCGGACCTTGAAAACAGCAGAACGCAGGCCTGACCGGCCCTCTTTTCAGTGACAGATTTTGACAGATTCTGTCAGCCGGCCCTCCTACAAAGTGACATATTTATTGCTTTATATATCACTTGTCTATTGATAAAGCCACGAACAAGTGATATAATTAAGCCATAAGATGTAACGATGCAAGGAGGATCTGTTATGGCTCTTATCAAGCAGTATCACAAAGATACCGATACGACTTATGTCTATGAATCCATCAGCTACTGGGACGAGGAGAAAAAACAGTCCCGTTCCAAACGCCGCGTGATCGGCAAGCTCGATCCTGAGACCGGGGAGATCATTCCCACCGGAAAGCGGGGACGCAAGCCAAAAGCGGCAGCGGACACACCTGCGGATATACCCGCCCAGCTCCCGAAACTGTACGAGGACAGCCAGGACCGGATCAGGGAGCTTACCCTCACGATCGATCAGAAGGATCTCGAGATCGCCGGACTCCGGAAGGAGATCCGCCGTCTGAAGGATACGCTCGCACAGATCGACAGGCACCTGTCCCAGTGCAGGGATATCTGCATGGACCGGACGGCACAGTCCTGAGGGATCCGGGTGAGAGCGGAACTGCAAAAACTGTACAGCGGGCTCGACGCCATGAGCAGGGAGGAACTGGTCCTCTCTTTTCGTCGTCTCATAGAAGAATGCTCCGAGAAAGATGCCCGCCTGGAGATCGCCGGCAGTGCTGCCACCGAGATGTCCCGCCAGTTCCAGCAGATCAAAGACGAAAACGCCGCCCTTAAGAAGGAGAACAAAGAGCTCCTGCGCCAGAACCGGAAGCTGACCGACCAGCTCCGGATGCGCTCCAGGGACCTGTTCGGCCGCAGGAGCGAGCATACTTCAGGGATCGTGGGCGCCATCCTTGATGAGATCCCGGAAGACCCCGCCCTGGAGTCCGCGCCCGAGCCGGAACAAACAGACAGTCCAGGGTGCGAAGAGGCAGAAGCCTTCGAAAAGGAGCTCGAACGCCAGCGCGGGAAGCGCAGACGCGGAGGAAAAAAGACGCCCGGCAAGCGCCGGGAAGACCTCAGCAGCCTCCCAACGAAGACCGACTATGATCTTGACATCGATGACCTGGACCGGAAGTATGGTGTGGGCAACTGGAGGATCGCATTCTGGCGGAAGGAGGATACGATCGAGTCCGTCCATACCGTCCAGTACCACAAATGTACGTATCGTCCCGTCATCTCCGTCGGGCCGGAGCACAGCCTTGTGAGCCCGTACCCCTGCGGGAAGCTCCTGCCCGGATCGCTGGCCAGTGAATCAGTCGTCGCCGAGGTCATGTACCAGAAAGCTGTCCAGTGCGTGCCGTCATACCGCATGGAGGCGGATTTCATCAGGAGCGGCGTACCGCTTTCCCGCCAGACGATAACGAGCTGGATCAACCGTTTTTGTGTTGAGCTGTTCATACTGGTCGCCGGATACATGGCGGAACTGCTGCTCCGGCGTGGCCACAATCAATGCGATGAAACGCCGTACCAGGTGATCCGAGATGGCCGTAAGGCCGGTACGAAGAGCTTTGTATGGGTGCATACTACTTCGGAACTGGACACGGGACACCCGATCATCGTGTACTGCTTTGAACTGACACGGAAGGCGGACCATCTCCGGGATTTTTATGGAAATGCCGGCTATGCCGGCATCATCACCAGTGATTCCTACTGTTCCTATGACACCCTTGAGAAGGAGTATGCGGACATCCATGGATCCAGATGCTACATGCATGCCCGCCGGAGGTTCCACTATGCGGCAATGCTGATCCGCGTCAACGGGATGACACCGGAAACGTTCTGCGAACTTCCGGAGATCAAAGCCCTTAACCTGATCGATGCGGTAAATGAGGCGGATAAACCACTCAAAAAGCTTCCGCCGGAAGAACGCCTGCGGATCCGTCAGACCGTGGTGCGCGGCAAAGTGGACGCATTCTTTGATTACATCAGAACACTGGATAAAGATGATCCCTCTTATAGTGAAAAGATGAGGGATGCGATCCAGTATTCCCTGAACCATGAAAAAAAACTCCGCATGTTCCTGGATGACCCGATGATCCCGATCGATAACGGATTCTGCGAACGGGCGATCAAGCCATTTGCCACATCCCGCCGCAACTGGCTGTTCAGTTATTCGATCGAAGGCGCCAAATCGGCCGCGATCCTGTTCACGCTTGTCGAAACGGCGAAAGCGAACAACGCACATCCTTATTACTATCTGAAGTATCTGCTGGAGACACTTCCGAAGCAGAAGGTCACCAGAGACAAGTCTTTCCTCGATGATTGTATGCCCTGGTCGGAAGTATACAGAGCTTACGAGAAGAAAGAAAAGGAAGAGGCCGTGCGATTCTTCTCTGATGAAGTTCCGCCGGAAAGGCCGAAGACTCCACGAAACAAGGACAAATGTGCATGACCTGACTTTACCTTAATGACCTTAATGACACAGTATTACAAAAAAGGAATACCTTTTTTGTAATAAAAACCACGGCGGAAATCCGTCAAGACACATGAAGTTATACGCTTACTAAGAAACAAGAATTCTTGATCTTAGGAGCGGAGGTCACGTCTAAGCGGAATCCGGGATTACTGTCATTTGGGAAAAGTAATCCCGGAAAAGGAAATCTGAATCAGGGATTATTACCAGGGAAGAAAAGTAATACCGGAGCGTTTAGGATCAGCAGGCAGCGCTTGCGATTTACTTCCTGTGGTGTATGCTAAGATTATAGCATTGGCTGTCGAGCGTCCGCGTGAACCGGCGGACGGTCCGACAGACAATGATCCGGAAAGGAGTACACTAATGGAGCAGGAAAAGACACAATATGAGATCGGAGAATATGTGACCTTTCATGTCACAGCAAGGGACGGAAGAGATGTGGAGATGGCCGTCGTAGATGAGTTCGATATAGAGAACCGCCACTATGTCGTGGGTTCTGTTGTGGAAAATGACGAGATTAAGGCAGACGGACAGTATATCTACCGTTGCCATCTTAAAGACGACGATTTTACGGTGGAACCGATCCTCGATCCCAAGGAATTCGACCGGGTGAGCCGCGCATATATGAAACTAAATTAGCGGCATGAGATCGTAACAAAAGCAGTATCGGCGTAAAAATAGCGGTCTCAGCG
>JAZRKZ010000054.1:0-4286 GCA_045646565.1 Lachnospiraceae bacterium | reverse complement strand
ATGGTACAGGCAGACCGCCGGAAAGAATCCGGGGTCGGGGAGCTCCTTTGGGGAATGAATGCATTTGCACCCCTTCGGGCATACCCGGAAGAATTCGGCGCCAGAGTTTTTAAGATCACACGAGACGGCCGGGAACGGCTCACCTGGATGAAGATCACGGGCGGCGAGCTGTCCGTCCGACAGGTCCTCTCCTATGTAGGACGAACGATCGGCGTCACGGCTTCCGGTGAGGACGCGGCCGACGTGAGCGGCCTCACAGAGGATAAGGTCACGCAGATCCGTTTCTATTCCGGTGAAAAGTTTACGCCGCTGCAGACGGCCGAAGCCGGTATTGTGTGCGCGGTCTGCGGTCTGACGAAGACTTACGCCGGACAGGGGCTCGGCGTGGAGGAAAAAGGCGGAGAGAGCCTTCTTGTCCCGATCCTCACCTGGCAGATCCTTCTCCCTCAGGGGGAGGATCCCTATAAAGCCTACCGGAATCTGTGCATCCTCGAAGAGGAGGAGCCGGAACTCTACGTCAGCTATAACGAGCGCAAGCGGGAGATCACAGCCCAGCTCATGGGCGAGATCCAGCGGGAGATCCTGAAAAACCAGTGCATGCAGCGTTTCGGCTTGGAGATCATGTTCGGCCGGCCGTCTGTTATTTACAAGGAGACGATCGCCGCCCCGATGGAGGGAGTCGGTCACTTCGAGCCGCTCCGCCATTACGCGGAGGTCCATCTGCTGCTCGAGCCCGGCGAACCCGGCAGCGGCCTTATATTCGATACAAAATGCTCTGTCGACACGCTGGCAAAAAACTGGCAGCGGCTGATCCTGACACACCTTCGGGAACGCCGCCACCGCGGCGTACTGACAGGATCGGAAATCACTGACATGAAGATCACGCTGATCGGCGGACGTGCCCACGAAAAGCACACCGAGGGCGGCGATTTCCGTCAGGCGACCTACCGGGCTGTTCGCCAGGGACTCATGATGGCTCCTTGCGTCCTGCTGGAGCCGGTCTACAACTTCCGCATGTACCTGCCGTCCACCAGGGTCGGCCGGGCACAGACGGATCTGGCCAAGATGGGCGTGACTTCCGTGCAGCTTGATTTTGACGGGGACACGGCCGTTATGACGGGCAGCGCGCCCGTTGCCGTGTTCGGCGACTATGCTGAGACGCTCGCTTCCTACACGAAGGGAGAAGGCCGCGTCGTCTTCGAGATGGGCGGTTATCAGCCCTGCCACAATACGGATGAGGTCATCGCCGAGATCCAGTATGACCCGGATGCGGACAAGAGAAATCCGGCAGCCTCCGTCTTCTGTTCTCACGGAGCAGGTATGATCGTGCCCTGGTACGAGGTCCGGAACTACATGCATGTGGACAGCGGCTGGCGCGAAGGCACTCTATTTACGGCCCAGTCCGGCCAGTCAAGCGTGTCGAGGGCCGGCGCGGCTTACGCGGAAGTGGATTATGAAAAGGAAAACGCCGCAGCCGAAAATCGGGCGGCGACCACACCGGCTGCTGCCGGCCAGCCTTCGAAAGAAGATAATGCCGGGCAGGAGACGGACGGGGACGACGCTCCTTACACGGGCCCCAACTATATCTCCGGCTACGCCGGTGCGGAAAGCCGAAGGGCTGCATGGAAGACCGCCGAAGGCCGGACAGACACACGGTCCTTCAAGGAGCGGGAGAAAGATATCTTTGCGGCTGAGGAAGAGCTAAGGACTATCTTCGAGAGGACCTATGGCCCGATCAAATCTCAGGTCGGACAGCAGGAGGCCGTAAAGCCCAGCCGGACAGTAACTGCGGAGATCCCGGAGAAATACAGAAAGCCGAAGCCAAAGCCGCTCAAAGAGTATCTTCTGGTCGACGGCTACAATATCATTTTTGCCTGGGAAAATCTGCGGGCGCTCGCGCAGCGCGACATCAAGGCAGCCAGAGACACGCTGCTCGACGACCTGTCGAACTATGCGGGCTTTGTGAAGACACATGTCATCTGTGTCTTCGACGCCTACAAAGTCTCCGGCGGGACAGAGCGTGTGTACCGCCACCATAACATTGACGTTATATTCACACGTGAGGCGGAGACGGCCGACCTCTATATCGAAAAGGCCGCCCACGAGCTCTCTAAGCAATACTCTGTCAAGGTGGCGACCTCGGATACAGTGGAGCAGGTAATCATTTACGGAGCCGGCGCGATCCGACTGTCCGCCATGAACTTCTACGAGGAAGTCCGGGCTGCGGAGCGGGAAATGAAAGCGTCGTATGTCGCGGACGACACCGATCTGCGGCAGCGCGTCGGCAGTTCCCTCAAGGATACCCTTGCGAAAGCCCTCGAGGGCACGGAGCTTCCTGAGGAGACGACCTGACAGGGCTGCTTTTCCCTCGCGGAGCTCCGGTAATGTACAGCAAATCCTGCTGCCTTTAATGGCCGCAGACAGCATCTATAAAAGGGGTTGCCGCATTAAGACGCGGCAGCCCCTTTCAAAATTTACTTCTTTTTCTTGTTAAGTCCCCTCATCGTCAGCGAAATACGCTTCTTGGCCACATCCACCTGGAGGACTTTGACCTGGACGACATCGCCCACACTGACCACATCCAGCGGATGCTTCACAAAGGTTTCTGCGATCTGGGAAATATGTACCAGGCCGTCCTGATGCACGCCGATATCCACAAACGCCCCGAAGTCAATGACGTTTCTGACCGTTCCGGTCAGGATCATGCCGGGCTTCAGATCGGCGATCTCCAGGACATCGCTGCGCAGGATCGGTCCGTCCAGCTTCTCGCGGGGATCGCGTCCCGGCTTCTCAAGCTCCCCGATAATATCCCTCAGCGTGTACTCGCCGATACCCAGGGTTTCCGCAAGCGTCGTCTCGTCAACAGACCTAAGCCGCGTGCGGATCTCCTGTGTCTTTCCGGACGCAATATCCTTCTCGCTGTAGCCAAGACCTGCCAGCAGCTTTCGCGCCGCCTCATAGCTTTCCGGATGAACGCCGGTCATGTCGAGGGGTTCCTCGCCGCCGCTGATGCGGAGGAAGCCGGCGCTCTGTTCGTACGCCTTCGGTCCCAGCTTCGGAACCTTGAGCAGTGTGCGCCTGTTCCTGAAACCGCCATTCTCTTCACGGTAAGCGACAATGTTTTTCGCGATCGTCTTGTTGATTCCGGAAATATAGGACAGCAGAGCGGCGGATGCCGTATTGACATCGACGCCGACCCGGTTGACGCAGTCCTCGACGACGCCGGTCAGCGCATCGTTCAGTTTTGTCTGATTCATATCATGCTGATACTGGCCGACGCCGATTGATTTCGGATCGATCTTTACCAGTTCAGCCAGCGGATCCTGCAGTCTGCGGGCGATGGAGGCGGCTCCTCTGGCGGCGACATCATGATCCGGGAACTCTTCAGCGGCCAGCTTGCTTGCCGAATAGACGGATGCGCCCGCTTCGTTGACGATCACATAGGAAAGCTTGTCATAGAGGTCCGGTTTCGCCCCCTTCGGCGGCTTTCCCTTCTGAAATTCCCTGATAAAGTCGACGATCAGAGCCTCGGATTCGCGGGAGGCAGTCCCGTTCCCGACGGAAAAGACATCGACATTGTATTTATCGACGAGCTGCTTTACGATCCGCCTGGCGTCCTCGACCTTATTGCGCGGCGCGGTCGGGAAAATGATGCAGGAATCCAGCAGCTTGCCGGTGGCGTCGACGACGGCGAGCTTGCAGCCATTTGCATAACCCGGATCCCAGCCGAGTACGACCTTTCCGGCGATCGGCGGCTGCATAAGGAGCTGCGACAGATTCTTGCCAAATACCGCAATGGCCGCTTCCTGGGCTTTTTCCGTCGCTTCACTGCGGAGCTCGGACTCGATGGAAGGCGCGATCAGACGCTTGTAGGAATCCTCTGCCGCCTCTTCAAGGTACTTTCCGGTGACCGGATGCTTCGGTACGCCGAGTTTGAGATCCAGATATGTGAGAATGTCTTCGGTCGGCGCCTGCACCTTGATCGTCAGGACCTTCTCCTTCTCGCCGCGATTCAGCGCAAGAACGCGATGGCCCGGCAGCGTTTTCAGATTTTCGTTGTAATCATAATAATTCTCATAAACCGACCCGGTCTCCGCATCCTTCGCGGAGGAGACCAGCACGCCGTCCGCATAGGTCTTGCGCCGTATGAACGCGCGATACTGGGCGTTGTCCGAGATTTCCTCGGCTATTATATCTTCTGCCATGCGGATGGCGTCATCAACAGTTCCGTCGCCATTTTCCTCATTGACGAACCGGGCTGCGTATTCCTCCACGCTCATAGCGGG
>JAZRKZ010000053.1:0-11852 GCA_045646565.1 Lachnospiraceae bacterium | reverse complement strand
AGTCGATATAGATCCAGTCCTTCTCCCCTGCTGTGAGAAAGCCGTTCTCATCCAGTTTCGATTCAAAGAAAGCGAGCAGGGTACCGATCTTCGGATAAATGTCCCGAAGAAAATCAATATCGCCTGCACTGTGATAGTGCTCCATTACGGCCAGGACCCAGAGCAGGGAATAGTCCGCTATCGTATTGATGTGCGTCGTCACCGGATCGCTCCCCCGAAGGGCGATCAGAGTACGTTTCTCGATCTCGGGATCCGCCAGAAGGTATCGGTTGACGAACAGGCACTGGTACATGTCGCCGGACCAGATCCACTGATCCCTCTTAATCCCGTCGATAAAGAAGACCCCGCTGCATAGCCGGAATGTACGCTCCGCCACCTGCCAGATCTGATTTAAGACCGGATCGTCGCATGCAAATACAGCCCGCACCGGAAAATCCACATACTCATATACGGCTTCCACCCGGACAGGGTCCCCAGGGATGAACGCCCAGCGGACCGCGCAGCGGGGGCAGAGACCGACTGCGGCTTCGTTATTATCGGCATTTGCAGACTGCGCGCCATCGGCAGGCATTTCCGGTTTCCAGTGCAGATAGCAGTGCGCCGTATCCAAAGCCTCATCCCGGGATTCTCCGGGATAGACCGTCATCTCCGCAAGACGCTCCGGGGCGGCTTCGATCCTGAGTGCTGCCGTAAGCTCCTCTTCCCACATATAGAGCGTCCCGCCGGGTACACATTCCGTCCTTACGGGCGCGATGCGCTTCCTGACATACGGCCATACGGAGGGATCCTGCGCCGGATCCGTGAACACGTCGTTCATTGCGGCCGGCAGAGCTTCACTGTAGTCATCCGCCATCCAGCCGGCGTCTGAACAGATCACCTCTCCATCCACATATGCGGCCGGCAGCGCCTCGATCCGGCCAACATGGATCACGACCGTGACCTTTCCCGGGCCGCACAGTATCCTGTCGCCGAAGCGGTATTTATACGCTCCGCTCTCGCAGACGACCCGCACAAAGCCGGTGCCCCGGGCTGCGACCGCAAAGACAGTCTCTTCCCGGAGCTCATAAGTCCGCCAAAAAACAACACGCTGACGGAACGGGCTGCTCTTCCAGTAGGCAGGCCAGCCCATTCCTCGCTCCACACGGGCAAAATTCTGTTTTAACGCATGGTATAATTCCAGATCACCCGGATACCATAGCCAGTGTGCAGTCTTACTTTCCATCATTACACATACTCCATTCGGTGTATTGTCTCAAATCAAGTCTCGCTCGCGAGACTTGGCGCGGGATTTAGGTCGGCGTTAGCTGACAGCTTCCAAACCGAATCCCAGCGGTCTCCGCTTCGCTACGGTCGGCGCAGCCGCTTTCCCTGCTGCGTGGCTGCATTGTTATCAGTCGACATTGCCGGCCGCTGCCGCTTCCTGCCGGGCTTTAATGATGGCTTTATCCTCCTCAAGATGCTTCTCAACATCCATCCGAATAAGCAGAATGATCGAGAGTGCAAATCCAATCATATCCATACACAAATAGGCAATGACCATGCCGGTCTCCGTGGACGCCGCCTGTCTGGTCAGGGTCGCGTCATAGCCCAGCGCGCCGAGGAAAATGTTCACGATGCCCATCGACAGGACCGCAAGACCGACCATCGTGGCGCCGTAGATCGACATCGTAAAGCCGTCGCTGCGGAAGCCGTTCTTCGCTTCCAGATGATCCAGCACGTCAGAAAGAAGCGCGACCATTACGTACTGAGCAGGGATAATACCGATAGCTTTCAGGACAACGCCCGCGCAGACGGTCACAAAGCCATGAACGTTGATAAATGCGACAAGACCGCCAGCCAGGGAAAGGATCAGTCCCAGGACAATCGCCCTCTTCTTCCCCAGTTTACTCGCCAGAGGCCAGGCGATCAGCATACCCACCGCTGAGGGAAGGCCGCCGATCAGGCCCAAAGTGGACATCAGCGCGCCGGAAGTCCCCTCCGGATTGGAGGAGGCGATGACGCTGTCGAACATCCAGCGGACATAAAAGCTCATGGAGGTGTTCTTTACGAGCTGCCCCATCTGGAAGAACAAAATGAACAGCACGACCATCCACCAGTATTTTTCCGAAGTACAGGCCCTAATATGCGTGGACATCGGGAGCTTCTCCTCCTGCACAGGAAGACCAAGCGTCTCCTCCGTGATGCGCTCACGGGTAAAGAAGTATTCCAGCAGGATGCCGAGCATTGTCAGTACAGCCAGCGCAATTCCAAGGACTCTCCAGTTCGCATAGGAAGCCACCCGGTCAATGGTGCCGTCCGCTCCGGTCACGAACATAAAAGGCTGCAGCAGGACCGGTACAAGGATACTGGCGCCGACGCCTGCCGCCGCCACCATGGAGGCGTTGGAGAGTGTCGCCAGAAGGCCCCTCTGATTTCCGTTTCTGGTGGACAAGGCCACCATGGAACTGTGGGCTGTGTAGTAGCAAGGGTAGCCAATAGAATAGAAAAGGTTAAAAGATACGGCGATCCAGACCATTTTCATCAGATAGTTCGTCGCCTGCGGATTATCTCCGCCCGGGGTAAGGAACAGCAGTATGATTGCCACCGCCATCACCGGTGCAGAGAGCAGCAGGTAAGGTCTGGCTTTTCCGGCCGGCGTCCGGGTATTGTCAATCAGCTGGCCTACGAACAGATTGCCGGCTACCACCACAATTGCCGAGATGATCGGCAGCATCATGGAAAATACGCCGAACTGGCTGTCTGTGAGGCCGATGACGTCCGCGTAATATCTGGTCAGATAGGCGCTGAAAATCGAATTGGCCAGCATTGCGCACAGCGGCGCGACCAGATAACCAAGCAGCATCTCCGGAATCTTTACATCATCTGAAGTGATTTTTGTCTTCAGGATCGGATTATTAAATAGTTTTTCCATCTGTCAGCTCCTTCTTGCTGATACATAATAGTGAGCAGCTCTCTGTCTCCACCTCATCCGCCTCCGGTTGATCTGAGGCTTATTCAATCGGTACCGTTTTTTCCGTCACTTTTTCGCTTCCGGTCTGTGTCACAGTTATCGTAAGTCCGCTCCCATCTCCTGCCCGAACGATGGCCAGCGCTTCACCGTAATAGGTATCCGTGCTGTCTGCGGTATAGTTGCCGCGCACATAGGAGTTGGCGCTTCCGAGTCCGAGGAGCTCTCCGCCTTCCACGCTTACTTTTAGGATATCACGCGCAAGCGGTTTCCAGACGCCGTTTACATCTGTAAAGCGAAGTCGGATGAAACCTAGACTGCCGGCTTTCAGAACCTCCTCTTCCGGGAGGATCCTGAGAACAGTCTCTTCACCGGCAGGCTGCAACGTATATCGGCCGCACTCCATGCCGGATGCGTCATAGGCGACCGCCGTGAGGTCTGCCGCCTCATAAGGTACTTTGAACAGCGTGCGGGCGGTCTTCGATGTCTTCTTCTTTCCGACGCTCCTGCCGCCAAGGAATAATTCAACCTGAGGCGCACGGGAATAGACCTCCACCGTCGCCTTCATTCCGTCACAGCCGTTGAAGGCCCAGCTCTCAATCGCTTTGGTCAGTGACCAGCCGGTAAGACCCGGGTTGTCCGTCCGGTCCACGGGCTGCACTCCGATGAGAGGTCCTGCCTCCTCCTCCAGAGCGACCAGCGTGTAGGCAGCCTCCGCCCGGCGCTTTCCTGTGATGTCGATACGGCCGTTTCCGCCCGTCATCTGCGTCTCATCTTCCGCCATTTTGTAATCGCCGTACTCCGGCGCGCCCATGCCGGTCTCGCCGATATAATCCATACCTGCCCAGACAAAATCGCCGACGATCGGCGGATTGTCCTTCGCGATATTCCAGAACAGCCAGGCGTCCTTACAGAAGGTCTCTGAGCCAAGGATCAGACGATTCGGATATTTCTTCATATCCTTCTTATAGCGCCAGATGCCGTAGTTATAGCCGGCAAGGTCCATATTGGCATATGCTCCCCGGGTCTTCAGGTCGCACGGGTAAAGAGTCGCGCCGAATTTCATGAATTTGTCGCCCATCAGGCAGGCCAGCTGGTTGTAGAACTCACTGCCGACAGCCTTTTTCTTCTGTTTCCCGCCCTTTTTCGCTGCGGCTTCGGATTCTCTCTCCGCCTTTTCGTCACTGTAAACGCCCATACCGATAGAGCTCAGGAAGTTGAAAAAAATGTTAATGCCGCAGGAGACGGGTCTTGTCGGGTCGAGTTTATGAAGATATCTCGTCATTTCTCCCGTGAAGGCGATACCCTCCGGGCGGGCGGTCTCCGCCACCTCGTTGCCTGTGGAATAGGCAATAACGGACGGGTGATTGAAGTCCTTCTCGACCATGTCCCGAAGATCCTGTTTCCACCAGTCTTTCAGATAAGTGACATAGTCATATTTTGTCTTGTGCATGGTCCAGGCATCCACGAACTCGTCCATCATCAGCACGCCGAGACGGTCGCAGGCGTCAAGAATCGCCTTGGAGCATGGGTTGTGCGCGCTTCGAAGCGCATTGTAACCATTTTCCTTGTGGAGCCTTACCTTACGTTCCTCCGCTTCGGGAAAAGCGCACGCACCAAGGAAACCGTTGTCATGATGGATACAGGCGCCGCGCAGGATCACCCGCTTCCCGTTGATCGTCATGCCGTCTCTGGTATTCCAGGCCAGCGTCCGGATACCAAATGTCTCCTCCACCACATCATCCCCGAAAGACACACGGGCGGTGTACAGGTTCGGATGTTCGGTATCCCAGAGCTTCGCGTCGGGAATTCGAATTCGGAAATTTACCAGTTCTTTGCTGCTGGTAAAGGTCCTTTGAGCCACCGTCTCTTCACCGTCCATGATTTCCACACGGATCTCACCGGCCTCGGAGACCCTCACCCTCACATTTATTATACCTTCGAGATAATCTTCTGTGCTGATCCTGACGCCGTTCACAGGAATATATTTTTCTCCGCCTGTCCACACATTGACCGGACGGTAGATACCTGTGCCCGTATACCAGCGGCTGTTGGGCTGATCCGAGTTGCGGGCAATGACCACAAGCTCGTTCTCTTCCCCGAACTTCAGAGCCTCCCGGATATCTACATAGAAGTTAGTATATCCGTAGGGTCGGAACGCAAGCTGCTCCCCGTTCATCCATACCTCGGCGTTGTGATAGACGCCTTCGAACTCTAAAAGGACTTTCTGCCCTTCCCACTCCGCCGGGGGAATGAATCTTTTTGTATACTCATAATCACCGCCTATATACCAGCCGATATTTCCCCCACCGCAGCCCTCCGGGCTGCGGGGTTCGCTGATCATGGCGTCATGCGGAATCGTTACCTGCCTTGTCTCGCTCTCCCTGGTGAGACAGCGTACATTCCAGCCGTCGTTAAAACCCGTTTTTTTCACAGTCTCCTCCTTATCAAAGCACTTTGCGAAAGATGCAGCGCATTGTTCTGCACACACGGCTCCGCGCGCTGTATGCGCCCGGAGCCGCTCCTTTGCTGCCGGGATTTATTCCCTGCAATACTTTCCGTGTTCAGTTATGCCGCATCCTCCGACGCCATGCCGGTAAAGCCGGCGATGATATAGAGAAGCCAGGAGATACCGGCGGCGATCATGAACCGGATCCATCCCTGTAACGTATCAGCGGAGTACAGACCGGAGATGACATAGCCGATGGCGTCTGCCATCACAGTGATGCTGTATCCGATGCCGACGGCTGCCAGGGCTGCCGCTGCCGCGCCTCCCCAGTTGCAGATACCGGGACTTTTTTTACCAAAGAGAGCCGCAGCGCAAGCGACGACTGCTGCCGCAATCAGGAAAATATATGTATTCTGGGATTTATTAAGACTGCTCCCGTACATGATGATGCTGACGATTCCGACGACCGCAGCGATCACGGCAATATAAAAACCAGTATTTCTTTTCATTTTATCCTCCATTCTGAAGAATCCAAATCTTCTGTGCCCAAAACGCCGTTCGTTATGCGCCTTTCTTTTTTCCCTTCAGAGAAAGGAAGACGAGCAGTGCCGTAAGGAGTCCGAATACCGCGTCTGCGGTATACAGAGACTTCTGCCACCAGGGGTGTACCGCCACGATCTTGGTCGTGGTGCTGAGTCCGTTCGTGACATTGGACTGGGCCAGGGTGTAAAGCCATGTCTTCAGAGTATACTGCATCTGCTCCTGGAAGAACGTATCCTTCAGGATCTCAGCTTTGGCTTTCTCCATCGTACCGAGCGTCGTGCCTTCCCATCTTGCCGCGTCACCGAGCATCGCACCGCCGCCGCCGGCGACAGTGTCGCGCCAGTTCATGTACATAGCCCCATTGACCATATCTGTAACATAACCGCCCTTATAACCCCACTCATTTCGTGCGATCTGCTCGAGAACGCCGCTGTGCGCGCCGACAAAGACTGTACCGCAGCGATTGAAAGCGGTCATCACGCTGCCTGTGGCGTTGGTGCTCATAGCCGGCATAAAGCAGCGGAGTTCATTTTCACGGGCTGCCTGCTCGGTCATGAAGGTAGAGATACCGGATCGGTTCAGTTCCTGATGGTTGAAAGCCAGATGCTTGGCCTGCGAGATAAGGCCTCTCTGCTTCTCAGCGTCACAGATAGTCTTTCCCATAATTCCCGTCAGGACCGGATCCTCGGAATAGTATTCGTGGTTTCTTGCGCAATACGGTGTGCGGTGCAGGTTAAGACCGGGGCTGATGGTAACGCTTTCTTTGGCCCAGAGAGCGTCCTCCGCGTAGAGTTCGCCTTCACGGGTGACAAGATCGACATTCCAGGTGGCTGCTACGACCGGCTCGGTCGGGAACACTGCCATGGAATAGCCGGCTTCTGCCTGATTTGCAACATAGGTCGGCGCGCCGCTGTCGCTCTTCGTCCAGCGTGTCTTATAGCCTGCGACCTGGTCGAACGCGAAACCGATCGGACCGTCGTTCATATACGTTCTCGGAAGCATGACGGAGTCAATATTCTCAAGGTCATCTGCGGCCCACTCGATATACTGGATTGCCTCGTCGATCGTGATCTGCTGTACGAGCGTATCCCACATCGGGTCGTCGAAATCAACTACGCCGGTGATCTTGCCGCTGTCATCGGTCTGGACCATGCTCACGAAGGACAGGCCGTTGTCAGCGCCCCATGTGACGCCTTCGCCGTTCGCGTTCAGTTCATAATTGCTGTTGGTGAGGCCCACCATCATTTCATCAGTAGGCGTCAGTGTATCAACTGTCTTCCAGCCTTTCGACCAGTCGCTTCTCGTCGTGTATTCCACAGCGTCCGGGATCAGCTTGTTCAGGTCCGCGTTCTGCAGCGCATTCTGCACGTTCACGGAATATGTTTCGATGTCTGTCTGCGCAAGGTTCCAGACAGCCGCATTATCCGCGCTTATAGTCTCTCCTTCATTGACGGTGATGAGACCTGCGTCGCTGCCGCTCTTTTTGGCCAGAATGTTGTTGAGGGCTTCGTGTACGCCGTTTCCGATGGCGAAATAGTAATCGCCTTCGTCGAGGACCCAGGCGCCGTCCGTGCCGTCCGCCTTGGTCGCGGTCTCGTCATAGCTTGCAAATGTAGCCGGATCGATCTCCACCTTCACCGTCTCGGATGCACCGGGCGCAAGCTCTGAAGTCTTGGCGAACCCGACAAGCTGGATCGCGCTCTTCTCCAGGCCGCCTGCTGTATATGGCGTCTGGACATACAGTTGGACCACGCTCTTTCCGGCCACATCGCCGGTGTTGGTCACAGTGACGCTTGCACTGCCGATGTCTCCCACCTTTACATCCACACTGTCAAGCTTCTGCTCAAATGTCGTGTAGGAGCCGCCGTAGCCGAAGGGATAGGAGATTTCATTTGCATAACTCCATGCGCCGCCGGAGGAAGAGCCTTCCGCCGCATCAGCCTTGCCCTGGCCGAGGATCTCATCTTCATACCGGGTCTCGTAATATTTGTATCCCTGATAGATACCCTCACTCTCCACAACGTACCAGTCGCCTTTGTTCTCTGCAGTCAGCTTGTTTCCTGTCCCGTTCTGAGAGTTATTGGTGTACATATAAAGGCCGAAATTCGTCATCGCCGGTGAGGACGTGGAGTTCACCGCATAAGTGTCCGTCAGATGACCTGAGGGATTGACTGCGCCGGACAGGACATCCGCGACTCCGTAGAAGCCGTAGACGCCGGGTGCGCCGATCCAGAGGATCGCGTCGATATCCTTGTCATTCTTAAGCTCTTCCAACTCCATCGGATTGTCCGCGTTGATGAGCACGATCACCTTCGTGCTGTGCGCTTTAGCCAGCTCCAGCATCTCCTTCTCATAGTTGGAGAGGGCGAGCGGGCGCTCGAAGAAATCGCCTTCCGTTCCGTTGAACATGCCGGGCTCATAATCCGCCGCCTCAGAGCTGTCTCTGGTGATCACGCACACAGCCGCCGTGCCGTCCGCCGTCGCCAGAATATCATCCGTGTACATGCTGCCGGGTATCTCACCCACCAGATATACCGCCGGTGACTCGTATGTTTCCGTGAAAGACGGAATGAGACCCGCGCCCGGGAAGAATGTCGTGCGTGTATAGGCAAATGCCGCGTCGCTGGCATAGAAGCCGATCATGTCTGTGTTGACCTCAAAGCCTCTGGCCATCAGCGCATCCATAAGGCTGGGGTTCTCCTGTCCTTCTGCCGCCGATGCGGTGGAACCGATCATACCGCCCTTGGCGGGAAACAGAGAATTGTGTCCCCAGACCGTGACCTTCTCGGATCCGGCCGCCATGGGCAGCGCGCTGTTTGCATTCTTCAGGAGAACGCTTCCCTCCGAGGCAATCTGCTCCGCAAGTTCCACTTTGGCAGCGACCAGGTCCGACAGATTCTCAAATTCTGATTTGTAGTGGTAGTTATCCTCCGTGCCTCCCCCGGTCTCCACGACCTTTACGCTGGATGTGCCGAGACGCGCGTTGATGAATGCCGAGCGGGTATCCGTGTAGGATGTCGCCACCAGGCAGAGTCCGCACAGAGAAGCCGTGATGCCGGCAAGTCCGCGCATGAGTCCTTTTTTCATAGTCATCCTCCCTCGTATGATAAGCCTAAGCCCTAGATATCACAGGACTGGGGCTTATCTTTTTTATAGTTATAGAGGATGAGTCTATATTGCCTGTCTGGAGTTCCTCTCCGTTAAAGCTTCACCTCTATAAGTCAATAGTTTCCTGTGTCACCTCGGCTCTCCGGACGCTATAATTAGTCCCAGAGGAATCTTCTCAAGGGTACTGCTTACATCCCTTGCAAGACGTATCTGACTGGTGCGCCACACCGTCTGCTCCGCCATTGCTTAGAAAGCTTGCACCTTGGGCACCATGTTCCTTATGCTTACACAAATGTTGCATCCGCGCCGTCAGCCGCCAGCAGGGTATTTTCGTCGCGTGAATGCTTATTACGCGAGGTTGCATGACATGGTGGTCCGGGATCAGCCCTGATTAGTTCCCTATCCCATAGGAAAGGAGGTGAATCCGTGAAGAAACGTAAAAAGATCGATCATCTTTCAACGCTCTGTGTCGGACTTGATATCGGCTCCCGGAGAAACTTCATCACCGCGATGAACTTTGATTCCGAAATGCTAATCAACATGCAGCAGGTTCCAAATGCTGCCAGCGGGGTCGAACAGCTGGAATCTATGATCCTGGCCGTTTTATCAGACCATCCGGAATTCAAGTATGTCCTGATCGGCATGGAATCTACCAGTTTCTACGGTGTACACGTGGCGAATTATTTATCCACAAGTGATGTTCTCAAGCCCTATCATGCCGAAGTCTTCTGTCTCAATCCGAAAGAAGTAGCAAGCTACAAAAAGTCTTTTGCCGGTATCGGGAAGAACGATGGCATTGACTCATTTGTTGTCGCCGATTTCATCCGCGTGGGACGAATATCTATCGAACCATGGCGTGGCGCCCAGTACCTGGCCCTCCAGCGCTTGGTGAGACAGAGAAAGCATATCAGTGAGTGCATCGCCCGTGAAAAGAACTATGCGTTGAACAACATATTCCTGAAATTCAGCCAGTTCGCCCTTCTGGACGGATCTGATAACCTGTTGTCCAACAAATTCGGTGCAACCGCTGAAGCGATCCTAACTGAGTTCAAGACCACAGAGGAGATCGTAAACACTCCCATTGAAGACCTGGTCAATTTTATCTCTGACCATGGCCGCGGTCGTTTTGCCGAACCGAAAGAAATTGCCCAAATGCTCCAAAAGGCTGCCCGCGATTCCTATCGCCTTGATAAATGCCTTTATGAGCCCATTACCACTTCAATAAGCTGCTCCTTTAACTGCATCAGAGCCTTCGAGAAGCAGAAAAAGGCTCTGGACAAAGCCATTGAGGAACTCATCTCCGGACTAAATCCGACAGAGTACCAGATCCTTCGTTCCATCCCGGGTATCGGTCCGGTCTACGCTGCAGGCATCCTGGCCGAGATGGGTTCTGTACGATGCTTCAGCAGTAATGACGCACTGGCCAGATACAGCGGCATCGTCTGGAAGGACAATGACTCCGGTGAATTTGAGTCCGAAGAAACGCCGATGAACAAAGCAGGTAATCGCTACCTTCGATATTATTTGATCCAGGCGGCCGGCAGTGTTGCACAATACTGTCCGGAATACGCTGAATACTACCAGAAAAAATATGCTGAAGTTCCAAAGCATCAGCACAAACGTGCACTCGCGTTGACAGCCCGTAAATTAATACGTTTGATTTTTGGTCTGCTGGACAAGAATCAGCTTTACTCTCCGGCAAAGAGTAAGTGATCCATATCCCATTTCAACACCTGCCCTACCGACTATTGTGCCAGTCGCAGGTCTTTTTAAAGTTACCCTTTTTTAACAATTCCGGTACTTTTCTTTTTTAATTGCTTCTTGACATATCACCAAATTGCTTTGTTTAGAATAAATAGTGCCATTTCAAGTAACGTTAGATAAAAACCTTTGTTTTTAATTATATATCAGAGGTATATTTATATAAAGCGTTTTCGACAGACAATATAGCCTTGTGCTATCGATTTTAAAGGTAACTTTAATTAGTAATGAAACAACCTCGTTTTCATCACCATAGATACCATCGAAACCAATATCATCTTCCCGACAGTCCACATCCAAACCGACTTTTCAGTTTTGATTCTTCCTACAGTACCTGTAATATGCGTACCTAACACTACCCCAGCTAGAAGAACGACCAAGGTAGGAATGGGCATCATATATTATGTTCCGGGCAGCTCTCGCCGCCCTCATCTCACTTTGCAATCTCAGCCGGCTTTTTCCTCGTTTTCATCGCAGGGACCTTCTCCCCGGCAGTCTTCTTCATATCTCCGAGCTGGTCCACTACCGATGTCCGATCCTTCGTCTTATAGAACTCGACCATGCTCTTCAGCTCCGCACGGGTACTGAGCGTTTCTCATTATTCCAAACCGTCTCCCCATTCTCCACGCCGGCAGCCACTGACTTAGACACCGTGACATGCTCGTCCGCCGAGAGCTTGGCCCACAGACCCTTCCCAAACTTGTTCTCATGCACCTGCAATGCCTTAAGGACAAAGGATGCCCAGGGCGTCTTATCGTCCGGGTCCCGGTTGGGGATCATAATCCGCATATACTCCTTTCCATCCTTTGCCGTGAACGGCCCTGCAAGACCTTTCCCGAACTTAATGCTGAGTTATTCGACTTCTCCTACCTTTTCTATCTTGTATTCCTCTTTCATTTCTCCGACTTGTTCCTTTCCTGTCTCTGTTCTGTAAAATGGCCTATCGAACTCAACGTCTCCGGACTCCTTCATGCTCCGGTGCAGCTCGCTCTCCCCACCGGCCACAATGATGTGGTCCACACACGGAATACCAACGAGCTCCCC